>JAWLGL010000014.1:0-17486 GCA_041685035.1 Clostridia bacterium | reverse complement strand
AATAAGGTCATAACATATTTCATTGAGGTTTTCATCTGCCTTTTTTCTGTCTTCAGGTAATAGTTTTCTCCATAAAACATGTGCAAGCTTTACACCTATCTCAAAGATGCACTCAAATGCTTTCTTAAAGTACATTGGTGAAACATCTAAACTATCACCAATATTATATTCTTTCTCGAACTTTACATTATTCTGTGAGCAAACTAATAGATATTGATTTGAAATTATTCCATTACAATGTACAAAGAGATTCCTTCTTTCTGTTACTTCAATAAAGATAGGCCAACTATCTAATCCCTTTCTCAAACTAATACCAAGTTTATTCTCAAGCCAATCAAATTGCTCGATATGACTCTTTCTCAAGACCGATTCAACCTCTTTCTCAACAATGTACTCTTTTATATCCTCAATAGAGTCATATTTTACAATCTGCGAAAAGCTTAAATTTTTTTCACATGCATTGAGCAATTCTGGTTTTATGTAAAAAAGAGTCCTTATTATCCTTCCAAGATAAGAATCAAATTGACTTACTAAAGAAACAACAAAACTTCTTGGAATAATTGAATATGAAATATGTGTTTTGTTAAGCTCACTGATTAGTTGTTTGAACTTATAAAATTTCTCTGGTTCCACATTAAACCTTAATTTATTGTTATTTTCCGCTGGTATTTTCTCAATATGATTTTTCTTCATAAATGTTTCAAGTTCATTTCTTGACTTCTTAGCAGTAGAATCTACAACTTTCATGACTAAAGGAAGTGTGTTTTCTAAACTTAATATATAATTGACAAATTCTTTAATTTCTTCTTCAAAACAATACTTCATTTAACTCCCCCTTTGTATCTTTATAATAGCCATTTCGTCTAACGTCCCGCGGGTTTGCGACGTCGGCGAACCTTAGATAGCTTTTATTTTAGGTTCGCCGATGTGGGTGAGGCCACTACTTTCTTTCCTGCTTTCTTTATGGCCGAACCCCTTGCGAAAACCCTGCTGTTATGTGCTGTCCGCATCAACTCACTTTTTAAGTTTATTAATAATCTTTCCCCATGCATAAGGCACAAGTGAAGGACAAAGTCTATTAATCCACCAGAACACTTTATGTGAACGAGGAACTAGTATGATTGTTTTATTCTTTACTATACCTCTCATAATTCCATGTATACAATCATTTGCTGTCGGAAAACGATTCTTGTTTCTTTGGTTTTTCTCAGATTTTAAATACTCTGATACCTTTAATGTTCTATCGTGAATCGGTGTTTCAATAAAACCAGGACACAAGGCATTAACTTTAATCCCATACTGTTTTGCCTCAGCCCTTAAAGAAAGAGAGAATCCAACAACGGCATGCTTAGTAGCAACGTAACTACTCATTAATCCACCTGGGATTAAACCTGCCAAAGATGATACGTTTACAATTTGACCATACCCTTGCTCCATCATGATTGGATAAACGGCATATGTTCCGTAGACAACACCCCATAAGTTAATATCAATTATTTTTTTCCAATGTTCTAATGTCATATCTTTAAATTCGCCATCCAAACCAATACCAGCATTATTTATTATAACATCAATTCTATTGAAGGAATCTTTTGTCTCTTTTACAGTTTTCTCGACATCATCTTGAATCGCCACATCGACATATTTCACAAGACAATCCGCTCCGAATTTTCTTACTTCTTTAGCTGTTTCATTAGCTTGATCCAAATTGATGTCTGCAATTACAATCTTTGCTCTTTCTTTAGCAAGGTATAGGCACATCTCTTTACCTATACCTGAACCACCACCAGTTATTATTACAATTTTATTCTCAAACATTATTAATCCCTCTCTCGAATGCGGATTGCACATAACTACTGTATTACCGAAATAGGTTCATATAATATTCTATATTTGCAGATTATATGAACCTATTTCGTATAATCTGCTGTATATCTGCAGCTACTCTTTATTCTTATCTCTGAACAACTTATCCAGTGGACTCTGAATACTTCTTATCCCTTTCTCACTCACATGAGTGTATATCTCCGTCGTCTTTGAACTCGCATGTCCTGAAAGCTCCTGTATATATCTCAAATCTGTCCCTCCTTCCAGCAGATGAGTTCAGAAGTAGAAGTAGCCCACCCTTAATGCTGGTCTACTACTGCTGTATTGGTAAAAAAATAAATTCCATAATATTACACTAGCACCAACATAATACCATATAAAACCTCTAAATTCTACAATAAACTTTTCGGCTCATAAACCTGAAAAAGAGCCAGAATAAACTGACTCCATACAGTAACGATATTATATTTTACTCCTAAGCTCCTACTACCTGGTTACCAACCCATCCCGCGTCTTTCTCCCAAGCACAACCGTCACAGATTTCTCTGCGCCGTTGGACTCAACATATAGAGTCACCCTGTCATTAGGTTTCTTTCCATAAATCAAGGTTCTCAGGTCTGCCATTGTTTCAACATTGGTTCCATCAACCTTTTTAATAACATCACCCATACCAATGCCTCCTGCACAAGCAGGCCCTCCAGTATCCAGCCTTGCCACATATACCCCGTTCTCCACCTCCAGGTTAGGGTCTACGTACGGCATAACTTCACCGTCATAGGCGAATAATCCAAGATAGGGTTCTTCAAAGCTGCCCCTTGTCCTGAAGCTGTCTACAACCGGCTTTGCAATATTTATGGGTATGGCAAAGCCTATTGCTTCGGCACTTGCAACCTTGATTGTATTTATCCCTATGACCTCGCCTCTTGCATTCATCAGCGGCCCTCCGCTGTTCCCCGGATTTATGCTGGCATCTGTCTGAATCAGGTCTTCCATAAAGTTTGAACCCTGGTCTGTAGGAATCTGTATGGTCCTGTTCAATGCACTTACTATACCCGAAGTTACGGTACGTTGAAATTGGAGACCCAGAGGATTGCCTATTGCAATTGCAGGCTCTCCTACCTTCAGGTTATTTGAATCACCCAGCTTTGCAGCCGGAAGGCCTGTTGATTCTACCTTTACAACTGCAAGGTCAATCACAGGGTCCGACCATAATGTGGTTCCATCCAGATTCTCTCCGCCTGAAAGTGTGACAACAATTCTCTTGTTTTTTCCGCCGGCTACATGGTGGTTTGTGAGTATATAACCATTTGGATCGACTATTATCCCTGAGCCTACTCCCCAATTTTCATCGGCAGCGCTTTGAAATATGGAGTTTCCATCCGGTCTAAGTACCGAAATTCCTACTACCGACTGCACTGCTCGTCCTACCACATCGGTTACCTGTGTTTTTACCGGTTCCCCACCTTCTGCAGCTATCTGCTGCGGCGGCGGAGCTTCCTGTGCGGGAGGCTGTGTGGCTTCTCCCCTCGGCACCGGCGATTCGCCTATTCTGGTACCTATATACCCTACGGCAAGGATTGTAAGTACCGCAAATGTCAGAACCGATGTTAGTATTGAAGTTAAAATAGGTCTTCTGTTTCTCACGCTTTCATCTCCATCCTGAAAAGTGTCATCTCTATTATTTTCTTTATTCAGAAAAAAATACTTAATAAAAAAATCCCCCACCTTAATATGGCGGGGGTTCATCCTTTTACAAATTATTTTTTTTAAAATTCAAACTCCGTATCCGAGAGCCTCCTCCTCAGCTCCTCCATAACCTTCTTCTCTTCCTCAGCACCATTTGCCGAAAATGTAACTGAGAATCTTACGTATTTCCCGGCATCATCCCATGGAACGGTTGATATAAGCTTCTCGGTTATCAGGTACTGCGAAAAGTCCTCAGCAGTCTCAAACCGTCTGCCGCCTTTAACACCTTTGGGCACTTCAACATAAAGATAAAATGAACCTTTGGGCTTTTCCACATTGAATCCCGCTTCCCTCAGGACCGAGACCAGAAGGTTGTGCCTTCTCGAATACTTTTCGCTAATCCTTTCGGTAATCTCCGGATGCTCCAATGCATGTACCCCAGCCTTCTGTATCGCTATAAACTGGCCTGAATCATTGTTGTCCTTTACAGCAGCAAATCCTTTGATAACCAACTCATTACCGGCAACCGCTGCAAGCCTCCATCCAGTCATATTGTAGGCCTTGGACAGTGAAAACAGCTCTATACCGACTTCCTTTGCACCGTCAACTGAAAGGAAGGCCAATGGCTTCTCGCCGTCAAACATTAATCCTGCATATGCGGCATCATGCACTACAATAATATTGTTTTCCTTCGCAAACCTGACAACCTTTTCAAAGAATTCCCTGGTCGCACAGGCACCGGTTGGATTATTCGGGTAATTCAAGTACAGGAGCTTTGCCCTTCTCCTTGTTTCGGCATCAAGTGAATCCAGGTCCGGAAAGAAGTTATTCTCCCTGGTTATTGGAAGGGTAACCACTTCACCGCCAAGCCACCTTGTATGCGTACCCATGACCGGATAGTTGGGTACAGGCATTATTGTAATATCTCCGGGATTTACAAATACCGAAGGCAGCATTGCAAGTACGGGCTTGGAACCAATACCGTGGATAATCTCTGTTTCAGGATTCAGGCCTTTTACGCCAAATACCCGCTCAAGGTATTTTGCCGCCGCATCCTTGAATTCCTGGATTCCATTATCGGCATATCCCCGGTTTTCAGGCTTGGCTGCTTCTTCAGCCAGCTTAAGCACTACTCCGGTGTCTGCCATTTCATCAGGTTCGCCTACTCCCATGTCTATTATTTCAACATCAGGATGGGCCTTTCTGGCGGCAAGCTTGGCCCTTTTGATTTTCTCAAACTTGTAGATGGTGGTATCCTTACCAAACTGTGAACCACCAATTCTTTTTGCAAACAAATTCTGAATGTAGCTTTCCGACATGTATCATACCTCCTTGACTAAAATTAATGTAAAGGGACGCGGCCATTCGCTTCAGAGTATAGGGAAAATGAATTAACCAGCGAATAAGTTAACGGAGAAATCCTAGATAAACTATGCGAAGTTATGCTCAAATTTCAGGAAGAATTGACAGGACGTCAATTCTAGGAATTATTGAGCCAGGACGGCGAATTAACTCCGGTCTGAAATTTAGTATAACAAGCATCTAGTTTATCTTGATTTCGCAATCCTTATGAGCGGTTAATTTGTTTTCCCTGACTATTTCAGGTAGAAATCCCCGTCAAACACAAATTCAGCCGGCCCTGTCATATAAATATGGTTGTTAACCTCATTCCATTCCAATTCAAGCTCTCCGCCAAGCAGGCCCATTACAACCTTCCTGTCGCACAGGCCGTTCAGCACCGATGCTGCAAAAGCCCCACACGCTCCGGTACCGCATGCCAGAGTCTCTCCGGCTCCCCTTTCCCATACCCTCATGTCAAGCCTATGCCTGTTGACCACATGAACAAACTCCACGTTTGTCCTTCTGGGAAATATGATGTGGTTCTCAATCCGGGGTCCCACAGTTTCAACCGGAGCCTTTGCCGTATCATCTACAAACATAACTGCATGCGGGTTTCCCATGGAAACGCAGGTCAGGTTAAAAATCTCCCCTTCAATCTCAACAGGTTGGTTTATGAATGACTCCCCTGAGCCTTCTACAGGTATTTTATCAGGCTGCAGTACAGGCTCACCCATATCCACCCTTACATTACTTACCTCTCCATCTTTGACGCTGAGCCGAAGCTCCTTTACACCTGCCAGAGTATCAACCGTTACGGTTGTTTTATCTGTCAGATTCCTGTCGTAGGCATACTTCCCTACGCACCGTATGGCATTACCGCACATCTCTGCCTCAGAACCGTCGGAATTAAACATCCTCATCCTGAAATCAGCCTTATCGGAAGGCATAATCAGGACAAGTCCGTCAGAGCCGACACCGAAATGCCTGTCGCTGATCTTTACGGCAAGAGCGGATGGTTCCGGATTGAGCTTCTGATTGAAACAATCTATGTATACATAGTCATTGCCTATGCCGTGCATCTTGGTAAACCTTATTGAGTCCATACAAATCACCCTTTTTCTTTATTGGGTAATTATATCATAAACGCTTCGGTTTAAATACGGTAAATTTTTTAGCAGCTTATTATAGTTCTATCTATATAGTCACATTTTAAACTCTATAAATATTTATGATGACTTTGAGTTAATATTAACTTAATAAAGATAAAATTTAGAATATAGTTATGTAATTGCAAACTGAAACAAAAAGTGGTAATTTTAGTATAAATAAAAACAAAGGAGAGTGAAAATAGATTGAGTGATGCAAAAATGTGGTATATAGCTGTTGCTGGCCGAAGTGAAGGGCCTTATGGCAGGGAAGATATTATCAGGATGCTTGAAAATGGAGAGTTGGGTAAAAACAACCTGGTGTTTTCAAGAGGTATGATTAACTGGTCACCTATAGGTTCGGTTCCTGAATTTCAGGAAGACGTTGAGTCTGAACCATGGACTCCGCCCGTACCCGTAACATCAATCTCCTCAGGGAGAGCTTCACATGAAATCGACTTTGAAATACACGGAGAGGAAATGCAGTTTGTTGAAATTGAATTGGACCCCCAAGAAAGCGTAGTAGCTGAAGCCGGTTCAATGATGTTTATGGAGAACGGTATAGAAATGAATACTATTTTTGGAGACGGTTCAGCGGAGGGCGAATCCAAAGGCTTAATGGGCAAGCTCTTTGATGCAGGCAAAAGAGTACTGACCGGTGAAAGCCTCTTTATGACCGTTTTTACAAATATGGGCAGTGGAAAACAGCATGTGTCCTTTTCCTCTCCGTATCCCGGCAAGATAATTCCCGTAGATTTAAAGGAGGTTGACGGAAAGCTTGTATGCCAGAAAGACTCCTTCCTATGTGCCGCCAAGGGTGTATCTGTAGGAATCGATTTCAGGAAAAAAATCGGCGTTGGGCTTTTCGGCGGTGAAGGATTCATCATGCAAAAACTTGAGGGCGACGGTCTTGCGTTCATACACTCGGGCGGAACAGTAACCAGGCGGGAACTTGCCCCGGGCGAAACATTGAAAGTCGATACAGGATGCCTTGTTGCTCTTACAAAGGACGTCAATTACGACATCACTTTCGTAAAAGGCATCAAGTCAGTGGTCTTTGGTGGAGAAGGCCTGTTCTTTGTAACTCTTACCGGTCCCGGCTCAGTCTGGCTTCAGTCTCTCCCTTTCAGCAGGCTTGCTGCACGGATTCTTGCAGGAGCATCAGGAGCCAGAAAAGAAGAAGGCTCTGTGTTAGGAGGCCTCGGGAATATGATAGATGGTAAATAGACTTTTCCCCTGCCATGAACCTCCCTGAAAACCAGGGAGGTTTTCTATAAAGGAATGAAAATATTTATACACTCACATATTATAATGTTATCGTTATAAAACATCGTGTTTTTGCTTGATATGATGCTGATTGTACAAAAATTTTATTAATCTATACTTTCGATACTATTGAACGCCGTAGGAATACCTTGTATAATTAATACCACAAGATGTTTTCATACTGTCTCAAAAATATCGTAATATCCGGCAATTTCTACCCGCTCTAATTTAAGGTTTTTTTCTCTGTTACTAAATTATAGAATAATTATTAAAATCCAAGTGGTTTTTTAGCTTGGACAGGAGGATATCTTCATGAGTCATGAACTTGTAAACCATATCCGTCAGTCAAATAGAATTGTAATCTCAGTTCTCTGGATGTGTAATATAATGGCTACACTCAAGCTGATTATAAACGAAGGCCTAAGTTCAAATGTTTTTTACTCATTTACCATTTTGGGAATAGTAGCTCTTATTCCAACAATACTCATACTCAAGGACAAGCACCACAATATCAATAAATACCTTATTACTACTTCAACTGTTCTCAGCACCTGGATAGCCGTATACGTCTTTCAGGGTTCCAGCGACAGCCATAACGTCTTGTTCCTTGCCCTGGTAATGAATGCATTTTACTTTGAAAAATTTCTGGTTATTTTTACATATATTTTGGAATCCTCATCAGTACTGATTTTATATTTTATGTTCCCATACCAGTTCTTCCAGGGCTGCGATTTCAAATCTATTATTAGTAAGCTTATGCTCATATTCCTCTGCAGTGTACTGTTGTACTTTGTTTCGGTCATAGGTAGAAACACAATAAATTCTGCAGTTAGCAAGAGGGAAGAATCGGAGGAGAAGTCCAAAAATCTTGATATTCTGAAGAATGAAGCCGAGGGCAAGTCAGAAAAACTCAATCTTGTTTTGGAAGAGGTCAAACGAACTGTTGCAAAGCTAGTTGAGATATCCAACCAGGTTAATGACAGTATTATGTCAACTGAAAGAGCTTCTATTCAGATTGCAACCGCAGTTGACGAAGTCTCCAAGGGTATGGATTCCCAAGCTGCAAGTACATCCAGCGCTACCAACAGCCTTTATTCAATAAACAGCCGTATCAAGGATATTCAAAACCTTTCAAATGAGATAAATACCCATTCTCAGGAAACCAATTCTCACTCGATAAACGGAATAAACACCCTCAAGGCGCTTACCCAGCAAATATATACCATTGATGACTCCATAAACAGCACCTCTGCAACCGTTGGTGACCTCAAGGAAAAGTCAAACCAGATTAATGATATTATTATGATGATTGAGAACATATCGGAACGCACTAACCTCTTGGCACTCAATGCATCCATAGAGGCAGCAAGAGCCGGCGAGCATGGAAAAGGGTTTGCAGTAGTGGCTCAGGAAATCGGTAAGCTTGCCGAAGAGTCTGAGAACGGCACAAAACAGGTAGAACAAATTCTTCAACAGATTGATAACGCCATCGTTGAAACAGCTCAGAAAATCAGGTTGGGAACCAAGGCAACCGAAAAGGGAGTTGAAATGATAAAAGATGTTGATGCTGTTTTCGATGAAATTGGAAATGAAATAAACCAGATTACCGAACGTTCCAACCACCTGTATAACATTTGTAAGGAAGTATACAACGACTCAAGCACTATACAGGTTCAAATGGAAAACATTGTGAGCATCGTCGAAGAGGCAACTGCAACCTCTGTAGAAGTAGCAAATAACGTTTGCGAGCAGACAACCAGGTTATCAAAGATAAAGGATGTTACCCAGGACCTTGTCGCCATATCACAGGAGCTGGACCGTATAACAAAGTAATACCGTCATTTTTTTAAAATGGTTTAAAAGGCAGGGAAAATACTCTTTCCCTGCCTTCTTGTTTATTTGTTTGCCAATTCCAGATGCCTCTTTATCTTCTTGGTGGTTGTCTTAATAAATTCCTCTTCTCTGATAGTAAACTCCCTTATATGTTTGTATAGTACTAGTTTTTTGTTTAAAGCCCTTACTTCCTTGTCAATCAATGAATGGAGCTGTTCATGGTCAACTACCCCAGGTTGTTCCTCCTCAATGGCCTCCCGGTCAATAACAATTGCTGCGCAAATCATTATATCGCCATCATCTCCGGCTTTTCCCCACACCATTGATTCCTTAATGTAGGGACTTCTGTTGAGCAGTGTCTCAAGTTCTTCAGGAAAGATATTCTTTCCGTTCTTGGTTACTATTACGTTCTTCTTTCTGCCTGTAATATACAGGAAACCCTCGTTATCTATATATCCGAGATCCCCGGTATAAAACCATCCATCCTTGAGAACCTTCGAAGTAGCTTCTTCGTTCTGGTAATATCCATGCATAACATTAGGTCCCGTTGTTACGATTTCCCCTATACCCTCGCTGTCCTTATCCACAATCTTTAATTCTACCCCGGGTATAGGGAGGCCAGCCGATTCATCTCTGAAATGCACATCCCTGTTTACTGTCACAATAGGCGAGCACTCCGTAAGACCGTACCCTTGTAAAAAGTGTATACCGAAATCACGGAAACCCTTTGCCACAAGGGGGTCTATTGCCGCAGCTCCGCTGATGAATAACCTTATATATCCTCCCAGCGTCTCATGAAGCTGTTTGAATATCTTCTTTGTCAGGTCAAGCTTGAATACTCTTCTGAGAAAATTGCTGACAGCAAGTGCAGCCTTCATTTTTAACACCATACCCGGCTTCTTTGCTGCCTGACTCCAGATGCGTTTATACATACTTTCAAACAGCAGCGGCACCGAAAGCATTATGGTTGCTTTGGATTCCTTGAGGTTCTTCACAATATGCCTCAATCCTTCACAGTAAGCAATTGTGGCCCCTTTGTAGATAGGCACCAGGAAGCCGCAGGTACATTCATAGGTATGATGAAGGGGAAGAAAGGATAAAAAGATATCGTTCTCATCCATATATACCATCTTGTGTACTGCGACAATATTTGAGCAAATATTACTGTGTGAAAGCATAACTGCTTTTGCAAGGTCGGTAGTGCCAGAGGTAAACAACAGAATACTTATCTCCTTATTGTCTATATGTGCATTAATAAAATCCGTGTTTCCTTTCTTTATCAGGCCTTCTCCGTTCTCTAGCAGTGTTCTGAAAGGTATAAACCCATCCTTGACGTCTGCCGCATCCATATTTATGGAGAACTTTATATTTGGATTATCTTTTGTTATCTTCTTCATTATTTCTGCAAATTTACCTGAGAATATGACTGCGCTGGAATCAGACCTCTTAAGCAGGCTCTCAATCTCATTCTCAGGGAGCTCCTTATCAATAGGAACTACCATCCCTGTTCCATTGACAACAGCCAGGTATGAGACTGCCCACTCGTACCTGTTCTCTCCTATTATTGCAACTTTTTTGCCTTTCAGTCCCAGGTCGGTCAAAGCAGTCCCCAGGCAGTCAACATCCTTTTTAAACTGCGCATAAGTAACAGGAAGGTATTCACCCTCCTCTTTTTTCTTGATCAGGAACGCTGTCTTACTGCCGAATTCTTCTGTAACCTGGTCAAGCATTTCCTTGAGACTTGAAATCTGCTTCACTTGATACAATGGCTTGCCATTCATAAATTTGACCCCTTTCAAATATTGTGGTTCCTCATCTACTTTTTTGCAAGCTCCAGGTGCTTTTTTTATTACCAGAAATTAATACCTGCTACTATTATAATAAATTCTACAGCAAAAATAAATATTACTTTATTTTCTGCTTATGTGAAAACATTGTAGGGTTCCCATGAAAAAATCACTTCATGCTGACAAAATATAATGTTTAATATATAATATTTGTGTCTGAAATAATGAATATGTTTGTTAAGAAAAAGTTATAGGTTTATGCATCGGGTAGAATAATAATATTCATGAGTTGTACAGGTTTTCATTACTTGCCACTTTTTTATAGGAGGTAGAATTAATGGGCAAAATTATAGAAATAAGATGGCACGGCCGCGGTGGCCAGGGTGCCAAAACAGCTTCTCTTTTGCTTGCTGATGCAGCATTCAACACAGGAATGTATGTACAGGGATTTCCCGAGTACGGCCCTGAGCGAATGGGAGCACCGGTTACTGCTTACAACAGAGTAAGCGATGAGAAAATATCCATTCACAGCAACATATATGAACCGGATTACGCTGTAGTTGTAGATGATACTCTATTAGGTTCGGTAGATGTCACTCTGGGACTTAAGGAGGAGGGAGCAATCATTGTAAATACCCCCAAGTCTCCTGAAGAAATAAAGCCCTTACTGAACGGCTATAAGGGCAAGGTATGCACAATAGATGCGCGCTCTATTTCCATGGATACTCTGGGTAAGTACTTCCCCAATATTCCCATGCTTGCTGCTGTAGTAAAGGTCAGCAAAGTCATGGATGAAGAAAAATTTCTCAAGGACATGGAGGGTTCCCTCAAGCACAAATTTGCTAAGAAGCCTGAGGTTATTGAAGGGAATATTAAGGCTCTCAACAGGGCTATGCAGGAGGTGCAGGGATTATGAGCAATTGCAAGCATAACAAAATTATTTCAGCCGATACAACCTGGAAGGAGACAACTGAGGGCGGAACCATATGCAGTCCTGGTAATGCAACCGATTTTCCTACCGGTGACTGGAGGTCCATGAAACCCATTTGGCTGCAGGAAAAATGTAAGCAGTGTCTGCTGTGTTATCCTGTGTGCCCTGATACTGCCATCCTTGTAAATGAGGAAGGAAAGCGTGTAGATTTTAATTATGACCACTGCAAAGGGTGCGGGGTTTGCTACAAGGTCTGTCCCTTTGAAGCTATAGACTTTGTTGAGGAGGGAAAATAATATGGCTATTAGAGATAGATTGAGTGGAAATGAAGCGGTTGCAACAGCCATGAAGCAAATAAATCCTGACGTTGTAGCAGCATTTCCTATAACTCCTTCAACCGAAATTCCACAGTATTTTTCAACTTTTGTGGCCAATGGTTCAGTAAACACTGAATTCGTGGCTGTAGAAAGCGAGCACAGCGCCATGAGTGCCTGTGTCGGAGCACAGGCGGCCGGTGCAAGGGCCATGACAGCTACATCAGCCAACGGATTGGCATTAATGTGGGAGGTGCTGTATATCGCAGCTTCACTAAAACTGCCCATTGTAATGGCCTGTGTAAACAGGGCGCTGTCCGGTCCCATAAATATACACAACGACCATACCGACTCAATGGGGGCACGGGATTCCGGTTGGATTCAGCTTTACTGTGAAGACAACCAGGAAGCATATGACAACATGGTAATGGCTGTCAGAATTGCCGAACATAAGAATGTTATGCTGCCGGTCATGGTATGCTTCGACGGGTTTATAACCAGTCACTCTCTTGAAAATATAGAACTGATGGAAGACGATGTGGTAAAAAAATTCATCGGCGAATACAATCCTGGCCACTATCTTCTTGACCGCGAGAACCCCATATCGGTAGGTCCTCTGGATTTACAGGGTTATTACTTTGAGCATAAACGCCAGCAGGCTGAAAGTATGAGGAATGCCAAAAAAGTTATACAGGAGGTTTCCGAAGAATTTGCACAAATCTCGGGCAGACAATACGGATTTCTGGAAGCTTATCGGATGGAAGATGCTGAAGTAGCAGCTGTCATCCTTAACTCAACAGCAGGGACTGCTAAATTCGTGGTTGATAAGCTCCGTGAAAGTGGCGTCAAAGCGGGCCTGATAAAGCCCCGGGTTTTCAGGCCGTTCCCGGTTGATGAAATTGCAGATGCATTGAAGAACTGTAAGGCAGTTGCAGTCATGGACAAAGCAGACAGCTTTAATGCTGCAGGAGGACCATTGTTCACTGAAATTACCAGTGCCCTGCATGTTAAGGGGGTATACAATGTAATGACAGTTAACTACATTTACGGATTGGGTGGAAGGGACGTCAATGTAGGTGACATTGAAAAAGTATATAACGACTTAACCAATATAGCCGGCCAGGGCAGAATCGAATCAGTTTACAACTACCTTGGCGTTAGAGAATAGGAGGTAAATGCATAATGGCATATAATCTAAAGGAAGCTGCAAAGAAGCCTGAAAGATATACCGGAGGCCACAGAATGTGTGCAGGATGTGGTGCCCCTATAGCAGTCAGAGGCGTGTTAAGGGCCCTGAAGCCTGAAGACCATGCAGTTATAGGAGCCGCTACAGGGTGCCTTGAGGTGTCCACCTTCCTGTATCCTTATACAGCGTGGAAGGATTCTTTCATACACAATGCATTCGAAAATGTTGCTGCTACAGTTTCAGGAGCAGAAGCTGCATACACAGCCTGGAAGCGAAAAGGGAAGATTCCCGAAGACAAGGAAGTTAAGTTCATTGCCTTTGCAGGAGATGGCGGAACCTATGACATCGGGCTTCAATCTTTGTCCGGCGCCATGGAAAGAGGACATGATATGGTATATGTCTGCTATGACAATGGGGCGTATATGAATACCGGTATCCAGCGTTCATCTGCAACTCCGAAGTATACAGACACTACGACAACTCCGGCTGGTGAGAAAATACCTGGAAAACAGCAGTTCAAGAAAGACATTACCATGGTAATGGCAAGCCACCACCTGCCATATGTAGCTCAAACAGCTCCTCTTGGTAATTTCAAAGACTTGTATGAGAAGGCTGAAAAAGCCATATATACCAAGGGCCCGGCATTTTTAAACGTACTCGCTCCATGTCCAAGAGGATGGGGATATGATACCCCCAACCTTATGGGCATAATCAGGCTAGCGGTTGAGACCTGCTTCTGGCCGCTCTATGAGGTAGTAGAAGGGAAATACAAGATAAACTATAAGCCTAAAAACAAGCTGCCCATTGAAGAGTTTCTGGAGCCACAATCGAGATTCAAGCATCTTTTCAAACCCGATAACCAGTGGATGCTTGAAGACATTCAAGCTGAAGTTGATAAAAGATGGGAAGAGCTTCTTAAGCTTGAGGGAGATTGCCAGTCTTAAAACAATTTTGTGTCTGGAATTGGAAAAGTTAAGTAGGCCCACGCTTTGGCTGGGTTCAAGTCCCAGCCGTATGCGTGGGCTACCCTGAGAAGCAAAATTGGAAAAGGCAGTCCCGGGCTGCCTTGACTTGTTGTTCTGGAGGGTGCTATGGAAGTATATTACTATATCCCTGTTGAAGAAAAGGAAGACGCGTTAAGCTGTGGCATCAAGCTGTCGGTAAAAGCAGATAAAAAGGTTGTAATTAACCGATACTCTACCCCCTGCATTTCTACTTTATTAAACCCCAAGGACGATATGTCCAAGTACAATTCCGGCCGCTTTGCCTGCCTCAGGATAGAGCTTAAACCTGAATACTGCTTCATTGCAGACAAATCCCTTTATGGCAGCGAAAAAACCCGTGAGCTTTACAACCACTCAATAGTATCTCCAATGAGTTATATATTCGGAACCTACCGCCTTCCTGAATGTCTTGTAACCTGCACCATTTTACCGGACAGTATAAGCCTCATGAATAAAGTAATTGACTCACCGGTTCTTTATGACAGCTCAGAAAAACTCTACATAGCCAATCTGATTGAAAAGTTTAACGAGGATTACCCTGATTTTTGCGAAACCGCTCTGTTTATGTTTCTTGACAAACTTGCAGAGGGTGGTAAGCTTAAAAAAATAGAATCGGGAAATATGGCTGTTTTTGAAGGTCAGGACGGCAAAATCTATACTCTCAAAAAGGTGGGTTGGGATGAAATACGTCAGTACCAGGGGATATAATTCAAAGGCTTCGGCCTCAGAGGCAATACGCTCCGGCATAGCGCCTGACGGCGGTCTGTATGTTCCAGAATGTATACCATCACTTTCCAGGGAAAACATTATAGGCCTGTATGATGCAGATTACCAGCAAATAGCCTTATCCATCCTGGAAAAATTCCTCCCGGACTTCAGCAGCAGTGAGCTTGAAGGCTATATTAAAATGGCGTATAACTCCGAAACATTCGATACACCGCTCGTATGCCCGCTGTACCCCCTTAACAGTACCACACACATCCTGGAACTCTGGCATGGGCCTACCTGCGCCTTCAAGGACCTTGCTCTCCAGCTGCTTCCGCACCTGCTAACCGCTGCAGCAGCCAAACTGGATGATACAAGTACAATGGTAATTCTGACGGCTACATCAGGCGATACAGGCAAGGCTGCTCTTGAGGGTTTTAAATATATAAAAGGGACAAAGGTAGTAGTATTTTACCCCTTGGACGGTGTCAGCGAAATTCAGAAACTTCAAATGATAACCCAGCAAGGTAATAATGTAAGTGTAGTTGGCGTGAAGGGAAATTTCGATCAAGCCCAAAGTGGAGTTAAAAATATATTTGCAGACAGGTTTCTTACACATCTCATGAAGCAGTATGATTTCAGAATGACTTCTGCAAATTCCATCAACTGGGGGAGATTGGTCCCGCAGATAGTCTATTATTTCTCATCATATATAAATCTACTCAAGTCTTCTCATATTAAGTTCGGAGATAAGATTAACATATGCATCCCTACAGGAAATTTTGGAAACATTATGGCCGCATTCTATGCAAAGAGAATGGGCCTTCCAGTCAACAAACTGATTATTGCAACTAATGAAAATGATGTGCTTGCAAAATTCATGGAAACCGGCAGATATGATGCAAACCAGGAACTTAAAACCACAATATCGCCCTCTATGGATATACTTGTATCCAGCAACTTTGAGAGACTCTTATTTGAAATTTCAGACCATAACCACCAGGAGACTTCTGCCCTCATGACTCAACTCAGGTGTGCAGGCTTCTATGAAGTAAGCTACAAGCTGCTTGATAAAATAAATGACCTATTCTATGCCGGCTGTGCGTCTGAGCGAGCAACCCTTTCAGCCATCCGTGATACCTTTGACAGGTATGGGTATGTTGTTGACCCTCATACGGCCGTAGCTCTGCATGTATACCAGAAGTATGTAAGGAAAACCCGGGACCGCTCAGTGACAATTATAGCCGGTACGGCCAGTCCATACAAATTCAACCGCAGTGTATTAACGGCACTGTTAGGGCCAAATACCACAGCAGGTAAAAGTGAATTTGACCTGTTGAATCTTCTTGCAGTAACAACCCATACCCTCATACCCGAAAAACTGAAAGACCTTAAAGGGAAGAAGGTTATACACAACCTGTCCTGCGGCAGTGGGGAAATGAAAGAAACTCTCAAGAAAATCTTAAAAGTAGAGGAGTAGACTATCTACTCCCTTTCTACCTCTTCAATCTTGTCCAATATATCCTGGCTGTTAAATCTGCTGGTCCATAGCTCAGCTATCATTCCATCCGGATCTATAAGAAACGATGTTGGAAATATATTAATCTTATACTTCTCCGATACCTTGCCCTGTTCATCAAGAAGGGATGTAAAACCATACTCCTTGGTTTTAAAATATGCTTCAACCGCACTGCCGTTCTGATAATTCACTGCAAGCGGTACAACCTTCTCACCTGTCCTACCCGCCCTTACACTGAGCTCCTGGAGCTCTTCCAACTGGGCTACGCTTTCATTGCTGCCAAAATGCCAAAAGGTCAGGAGCACAAACTTTCCTCTATAATCGGATAATGCGGTGCTTTTGCCTGCAATATTTTTCAGCTCAAAGTCAGGGGCAGCAAACCCGGGCAGGACTCCTTCGGGCCTATCCGGATTATTCTGGCCATCCTGATTGCCAGCATCCCCGTTATCCTGGTCCGGTACTGAATCTTGCCCGTTCTGTCCTTGATTTTCGGTTTGGTTCTGATTTTCAGTATCGAGTCCAGCTTCTGGCTGCCTTTCAGCTCCGAAAAAAAGAATACCGAAGCCTAAAACCAGCAAAGAGATAATAACACCCAACAAATAATACATTTTGGCGTTCCTCATGTTCTTCTCCTCTTATATACACTGGATTAGAAAAAAACTCGTGTCTACACGAGTTATCTTCATATTCATTATTGTTGCTGCGGCGCATCCACCGGGCAGACATTAGCACATGCTCCACAATCAATACATACATCAGGGTCTATTTCATATTTATCACTGCCTTGCGATATGCACTGTACCGGACATTCCGGTTCGCATGCACCACAGCTGATGCAGGCATCTGTAATTAAATAAGCCACCTTCTAAGCACACCTCCTTATTGAACCTAACTGCTAAATATTTTAACACTTCTTCTTTATGGTGAAAAGTAAAATTTTTG
>JAWLGL010000219.1:0-3316 GCA_041685035.1 Clostridia bacterium | reverse complement strand
CCGGGTATCCACTTATAGTACATATTCGGGTGCTCATCAAAACGTTTTAAGTGAAAACCATTGCCAATCACATTATTGAGTATTTCCGATGTTGTCCAACTTCTCAGAAGACATTTAGGAAAACTGTCACGTTCTTCTTCAGGAAACATGCTCTCATAAGCAACCGGTCCCTCCATCATCTCAGATTCAAAGTAATCTCCTCCAAGCCTTACGCCATCACCCTCATAATTAAGTATTTTTCTAACCGGATGAGAGTCATCTTATGTAGGGTATATTTTTATGCGGAGTGTAGTGTGAAATGTGTGCAAATACAATGTTTTTTCTACATTACACTCTACATAAATTTATAGGAGCTCCTTGAGGAATGTCATAAGTTCTTCTTCCTTTTCCTTACTATAAGTAGATTCTGGAAGTATATTCTTACTAGCTTTTTCAAGTGCCTTCCTTTTGGCTCTGGTATCTGCCCGCGCATAGCGCTCTGTGACCTGAACAGAGGAATGTCCAAGCAGATCACGTATGTAGATTATGTTTACATCAGCTTGGGTAAGATGCATTCCTTTACTGTGGCGATAGGAGTGAGCTGATATTTTCTTTTCTTTTATTGAAGGAAGATCATGCTCGGCAATGAGTCTATACTTTTCTATGATATACCCAACTCCTGAGCGGGACAGTTTATTTCCTGACTGGTTTGTAAAAATAGGCTCATCCAGAGTCACTTGCTTAAGAGATTTCATATAACAGGAGATTATTTTAGCTGTATCAGGCATAAACGGTACAATCCTTGACTTATTCCCTTTTCCTTTAAGAGTAATAGTTGCAGGAGCTTCCATGCGCAGGTCACGCCATCTGAGGTCAATTAATTCTTGTACCCGGGCACCAGAATCATATAGTAAGGAGAGAAGAGCAAGATCCCTAATCCCTTGATTAGTTTTTTTATCTGGCTTTGCAAGAATGCACTTAAGCTCTTCAATGCTGAGATAAACTGGTGGTTTTAATTCTGTTTTCTTTGAGCGAATAGCAAGGATTTTGCGACAACATTCCATGAACTCAGGATTTTTCATTATAGAATATTTTGCAAACGCATGTATTGCGGCAAGCCGATTGTTCCTTGTCGATACAGTATTTCCTTTATCATTCTCGAGCCATTCAAGAAAACGCTCAATTAGTTCGGAATCAAACGATTCAAATGAAAACCTCTCGGGACGTATTTTTTCCTTCTCTTTCAAGTAACGGAGGAACAAGATGAATGTGTCCCTGTATGTTTTTATTGTATTACTGCTGACTCCCCTTTGACCAGGAAGATAACGGGCAAAAAAAGAAGTGAGAAGTTCTGAAAAGTCATTTTTGTTATTTTTCATCAGCCACCTCCGGGAACAGTCCCTTGTATGGTTCTTTCATGGCATTAATGATGTCTATATGAAAGGCTGGAACCAGACGCACGTATTTTTCAGTGCTTTCTAGCGTACGATGCCCCATATATGTAGAAAGAATCGGTAATGCACAATAAATATCCATACCCTGCTTGACCATATGATCCAGAGCATAAACCGCATATGTGTGACGAGCATCGTGGACACGAGGTCCACTTCCACGCCCGCCATGCAGTATTCCTGCATTCTTCAAGAAAAATCGGAAGCGATTGTAGATGGAACCTATTGCATAAGGCACGCCGGGACTGACTTCGAAGAAATAACCTTCTTTTCTTGAATAATGACCTACAGATGAATAATATTTCTTACAATCTTCAGTGAGTTTATCTGACATTGGGACTAGCCGACTGTTTTTGAACTTTGACTGGCGGATTCTGAGAATTCCATTTTCAATGTCAACGTCCTGAATAGTTAGTTTTAATGCTTCCGAAATTCTAAGTCCACAACTGAATAGGATTTTCAGTAGAATTGGATAAACCAGATAGGAATTAGGTGCTTGATGAGCGTATTCCAGTTTTTCTGCTTCATAAATGATTTTTTGTATTTCATCTTTTGTATATATATAAGGTACGAAAGTTTTAGCTTTCTTTGCAAAATTATATGGTGGTAGATATATATCGTATCCAAGTGTTCCAAGATACAACCCAAACTGTCGAATGATGTAAACACGTTTAACCTGTGTACTGGAAGATTCACTGTCTTTTTTATTAATATAGCCTTCCACAATCTCCTGTGATAATTCAATTTTGTCCGGTGCATTCTCTGAAAGATAGTCACATAAATATTTGACTGCATAGCATTGGCGGATAGTATAATCATATCCAAGACTACGTTTGTAATTGATAAAGTCTTTACACAATGTAGCATATGCCCCCTGAAAAGCGAGTTTATTTAATATCATAATTCCGAAACCTCCAATGCAGCCTTTTTCAATTGTCCCAGGTCAATCTTCAGGTAATGGTTTGTAGTATCAGAATAGCAATGCCCAAGTACATTGCAAATAGTAGTGATGGATGTGCCATTTGATAACATATTTCCTGCCGCCGTGAATCTTAACGAATGCATGCCGTGTTTTCTTCCTTTTAATTCAATACCGCCAAGATATTTTGTAAGAATATATCCCAAAGAGTTGTGAGAACCCAATGAACCATATGGCGCATTATGCTTGATAAATAAATATTCAGAATCTGAAGATGGACGACCAGTTTTAAGATAATCTAGAAGTGCCAACTTAACTTCAAGAGGAATAGGAAGTTGTAAAAAACGGCCAGTTTTAGATTGCGTAAATTCTATCACTTCGGAACCCCATTTTATGTAGTCTAACTTCATATCTCGGATGTCTCCTGCACGAATTCCTAGAAACGATGCCAGTAAAAGAACAGCATAGTCACGTTTACCTACAGGAGTAGTGCGGTCAACAGAAGATAATATAATTCTCAATTCCTGTGCTGTAAAATTGGATGGAACCGGTGATTCACAATGTGTTGAAATCTGTGGGAATAATTTTTTTAAAGAATTGTCGCACAACCCGCTTTCAGTAAAGATTTTGAAGGCATCCCTTAACGTATATAAAATGCTTTCTTTGGTAGAAACAGTACAGTTGTTTTTGTAATTCAGAAACGCGTAAACATCCTTTACCCTAAGCTCAGAAATAGATTCAAATCCTCTTCTTTCAAGGAATAGAAGGAAATCTTTTATTTTTGAACATTTATTTTCAATTGTTTTTGGTGCCAGTTTACGGCTCTGCTGGGTTGCATGATAAAAGTCATAGATTTCCTTGATTATGCAAAGATCCTTTTTGATCGATATATATCGTCTAGTTGATATTCTTCCTGTCTCGTGAAATTCAAGAAGGACTTTTAAGCGTCGTAAAAGATTAATGTAGA
>JAWLGL010000218.1:0-3335 GCA_041685035.1 Clostridia bacterium | reverse complement strand
GAAGACCGTCGACAGGCTGACCGGGCTTGCAGAAAAGCTGATAAACAGCACGGGATATGAAGAGATTTCACTGGCATCACTCAGTACCAGTGACTTCACCTGTTTTCAGGAACTGGCTCAGAAGATTCTGGACATGTCCAAGGATAAAATGGTTAATCTATCACTCCCTTCCCTGCGTATAGATTCGGTGTCGCTGAAGCTGCTTGAACAGGTTCAGAAGGTCCGTAAAAGCGGGCTTACCCTAGCGCCCGAGGCAGGAACCCAAAGACTGAGAAATGTAATAAACAAGGGGATAACCCATGAGAATATTATTGATTCTGTGAGCCTCGCTTTTGGTGCAGGATGGAGCAGTATCAAATTATATTTTATGATTGGACTACCTACAGAAACCTATGCTGACCTTGATGGGATAGCCGAGCTTGCCTTCGCAATTGCAGACCAGTACTACAAGCTTCCGAAGGAACAGCGTGCGAAAGGGCTTAATGTTACAGTCAGCGTTTCCAACTTCGTGCCCAAGCCCTTTACTCCTTTCCAATGGGAGCAGCAAGATACAATGGAAACCATTGTGGAAAAAGTTAATTACCTGAAGCAGAAGTTGAGACACAAGAGAATAAGCTTCAACTGGCATGATCCGAAACTGAGCTTTTTGGAAGGGGTATTTTCAAGGGGAGACAGGAATCTGGGCCGGGCGCTGGTAAAGGCATGGGAAAAAGGATGCCGATTTGACGCATGGCATGAACATTTTAAGTATGAGAAGTGGATGGATGTCTTTGAAGAAACCGGAATAGACCCCACGTTTTATGCAAACAGAAGAAGGGGACTGGATGAGGTTTTGCCGTGGAGTCTGATTGACATTGGAGTTTCTTCATCATTCTTTAAGAAGGAATACGAGAGGGCATTAAAGGAAGAAACAACGCCCAACTGCCGGCAGAAATGCGTCGGGTGCGGCGCAGCTGCTTTTGAGAGGGGTGTTTGTTTTGAACAGGCTTAGGGCCAGATTTTCAAGAGGGGATGAGGTTAAGTATATCTCTCATCTGGATACACTTAGAACCTTTGAAAGGGCTGTGAGAAGGGAAGGACTGCCTATTGCCTATTCACTAGGATTCAACCCCAGACCCCAGATGTCTTTTGGTCTGCCTTTATCAGTTGGGGTAACCAGCTGCTGTGAATATGTAGATTTTGAGCTTGAATCCAGAGTTCCTGAAGAGGAGTTTGTCAACAGGCTGAACAATAATTTGCCAAGAGGATTCAGACTGATACTTGCAGAATATATTAATTCTGATGAAAGCTTAATGTCCAGCATAGGAGCGGCATCCTACAGGGTTGATATTGAGGGCGTTCCAGATTGGTCCCTCGAGGAGGCTGGAAGAAATATAGAGATACTTTTGAAAGAAGAACAGCTGATTGTTGAGAAAGAGTCCAAAAAAGGGATTAAACACCTGGATATAAGACCTCACATATACAGCCTGAATGTAGTAGGGTGTGAGGGGAGCAAGCTGACGCTTGATATGCTTGTAAGCGCGGGCAGCAGGTTCAACCTTAAGCCGGAGATGGTGGTCGATGCTCTGCGCCGTACATCAGGTGAGGATATACATATTGTGAAGATACATAGAACGGGGCTGTTTGGTGAAAATGTTGGACAGCTGATGAACAATTAATAGGTAAGTAAAAGGGGAACCTTTTAAAGTTTATAAATTTTGGTACGGTAATTTCCTGCGTTTTGAGGGAATTGGTGTGCCCTTAAGGGGTGAATTTTCAGTGGTTAGCGAAATTGTGATTGATGCTGCGGAACATGAGACCAGGGTGGCTCTACTGGAAGAGAAAGAGCTTGTTGAGCTGTATATTGAAAGGACTGAGCATGAAAGACTGGTGGGCAACATATACAGGGGAAGGGTATGCAGTGTACTTCCCGGGATGCAGGCGGCCTTTATAGATATTGGTTATGAAAGAAATGCATTCCTGTATATAGGAGATATCATATTCGAAAAAGGATTGTTTCCGGATGAAGAGGACTGTTATGAAGAGGTAAAGGATGTTAGTATTAATGATGTAGTCAGCGTGGGACAGGAGATAACGGTACAGGTAATAAAGGAACCTATAGATACGAAGGGCCCGAGGGTGTCTACACATATAACCCTTCCCGGCAGGCATCTTGTTCTGCTGCCCAACGCCAATTATGTAGGGATATCCAGAAGGATTGAGAATCAGCAAGAGAGAGACAGGCTGAAAGCAATTGCAGAAAAGATTAAGCCTGAATCCATGGGACTCATTGTAAGAACAGCTTCGGAGGGCGTTGAAGAATCAGAGTTTGTTCAGGACGTGGATTTTCTGACCAGGCTTTGGACCAAAATAAAACAAAATGAGGAATCGGGAGCGGTTCCCAGGATAATCCACAAGGATTTGAATCTAATATACAGGGTTGTAAGAGACCTGTTTACCTGGAATATAGACCGTCTTATAATAAACGAACGTCAGGCATATACAAAGGTACTTGAACTGGTTGAAGTGATTTCTCCGGCTTTAAAGTCCAAGGTGGAATACTTCAGTAAGAAGAGCAGCTTATTTGAATACTACCAACTGGAGGATAAGATTGAAAAAGCACTGAACAGGAAAATCTGGCTGAAATGTGGGGGATATCTGGTTATTGACCAGACTGAAGCTTTAACCGTAATTGATGTGAATACGGGTAAATATGTAGGCTGCAGTCGTCTTGAGGAGACTGTTCTGAAAACCAATATAGAAGCTGCAAAAGAGATTGCAAAGCAGATAAGGCTGCGGGACATTGGCGGAATAATTGTAATTGATTTTATAGATATGGAGTCCAGGAATAACCAACAGATGGTTTTAGATACCCTTGGGCAGGAGTTAAAGAAAGACCGGACAAAGACCATGGTGGTCGGGATTACCCAACTTGGATTGGTAGAGATGACCAGGAAGAAAGTCAGGCAGAACCTCTCATCGGTTTTAAGTATTGAATGTCCATACTGCAAGGGTACGGGGGGCATATTGTCTCCTGAAACGGCTGCCAGAAATGCGGAGAGAGAAATTGAAAAGGTATTTAACCAGACACTTGCAAATGCAGTGCAGGTTGAGGTTCATCCTGAGGTTGCACGGATACTGGAAGGGGCCGATAATCAGAATCTGGAGCGGCTGCAGGGCAGGTTCGGCGGGAAAATAGTGATTAAGGAATCAGACAAACTTAAGTATGAAGAAATAAAGGTCAGGGAGATTGACAAGGATACTTTGGTATGCTAGAATATATCGATGTGTAGCCGCATAACAAAGGTTCAATATAAAACCTGGTTGAGGGCTCATAGTTTAGAGTTGGGAGTTTT
>JAWLGL010000013.1:0-18792 GCA_041685035.1 Clostridia bacterium | reverse complement strand
CCAGTCCCTTTAACCTGAGATATATTTCCGGATTTACCGGTACAACCGGAGTAGCTCTGATAACAAAAGAGAAGGAGTTTTTTTTAACTGACTCCCGGTATACAGAGCAGGCAGCGAGTCAATGTCGGGGGTTTGAAATTGTTGACACTAACAATGGTACGCTGCAGGTGGTTGAAAATATTCTGCAGAGTTCCGAAGTAAAAAAACTTGGGTTTGAAGATAACCATGTAACCTACAGGTTTTATTGTAATTTCAAGGATAGTTTTCAGGGTGTTGACCTCTTTCCTGTAAGGGACTGGATTGAGAAATTAAGGGAGCAAAAGGATAAGGATGAGGCCAAAAAAATCAGAAAAGCTGCAGCCATTGCCGACAGTGCCTTCTCATATATTCTTGGAGTAATCAGGCCTGGTATTTCTGAGAAGGAAATAGCTCTTGAGCTGGAGTATCAAATGAAGCAGTCAGGAGCCTCCAATCTGTCATTTGATACCATAGTGGCATCCGGGAAAAGGTCTTCAATGCCTCATGGTACAGCTACCGATAAAAAAATCGAGTATGGTGATGCAGTGACTTTGGACTTTGGCTGTGTGTACGAGGGATACTGCTCAGATATGACCAGAACCGTATTTGTCGGGGAAGCCGACGAGAGTATGAAGAAACTCTATTCTATTGTGCTTGAGGCCCAGGAAACTGCCCTGCAGTATATTAAAGCCGGAATCCCCTGCAAGGATATCGATACTGCTGCCAGAGAGATTATTTCCGAAAAGGGTTTTGGCCCGAACTTCGGGCATGGATTGGGGCACTCTGTTGGACTTGAGATTCACGAGGAGCCGAGACTCTCAAGTAAATCGGAATCAATACTGAAAGAGGGAATGACTGTAACCATTGAGCCGGGAATCTATATTGAAGATTTTGGTGGAGTCAGGATAGAGGATTTGGTGCTGGTAACCGGAGAAGGCTATGAAAATTTTGTATCAGCCCCAAAGAATATTATAATCCTTTAACCCGGATAAGTTTAAATACAGAATGTGGAGGAACCCTTATGGATGAAGTTCTATTCGCCAGGACAGTTTCATGTCCGGTATGCAGCGGTTCTTTTAAGACAACCAAGATTAAAGAGGGTAAAATCAAATTTGTTAAAAGGGATACAGATATGTTCAGACACTTTGAAGGCCTAAGTCCCTATCTTTATGAAATCAATGTGTGTCCTGAGTGCGGTTTTTCATTTTCCGATTCCAATAAATATGAACTAACTGATACTCAGATACGAAAAGTTGCAGAGATAATATCCACCAAGTGGAATAAGCATGATTACGGAGGAGAAAGGACCGTTATGCAGGCTGTAGAAGCCTATAAGCTTGCACTATTAAGTGCTCAGGTTGTTAGTATGAAAGATAGTGTACTTGCAGGCATTTGCATGAGGATATGCTGGCTGAACCGAATGGCGGGTAATGACGAAGAAGAAAAAAAGTATATGAAAGGGGCCGTTGAGTTTTTTGAAAAGGTTTATGATAAGGAAGATTTAAGTGGAAGTGAGGGTTTGGGTCCGGAGATGGTAGTTTATCTGCTTGGGGAGTTAAATTACCGCTTGGGGAATCACTCTGATGCTGTAAAGTGGTTTAATATTGCGCTTTCAAAATACAATAATAACCCTGATGTCAAAAAGCAAACAATTAATATGATAAGGGACCGGTGGCTTGAAATAAAAGGTGAAGTAGTTAAATAAATACATAAGAACAGCAGAATATGAAAACTTTTTCTTGAAAATTAAGGTGTTATAAATTATGATATTGTAGGAAAAATGCTTAAACGTATATGTTTAAGGTTTGGAGGGATAAACGATGATATCGGCCGGTGAATTCAGAAACGGCTCTACATTTGAGCTTGACGGGCAAGTATTCAGGGTTATTGAGTTCCAGCATGTGAAACCGGGAAAAGGCGCTGCATTTGTAAGGACGAGACTGAAGAATGTAATTACAGGTGCAGTGGTTGAGAGGACTTTCAACCCTTCTGAAAAGATGCCCAGGGCTCAAATTGACAGAAGGGAAATGCAGTACCTTTATAATGACGACAATCTATATTATTTCATGGATACCGAGACTTATGAGCAGCTTCCGTTGAACAGGGAGCAGTTGGGAGATGCGCTCAAGTTTGTAAAGGAAAATATGATGGTTGTAGTGCTCTCGTACAAAGGCTCAGTTTTTGGCGTGGAACCGCCAAACTTTGTAGAACTTGAAGTAACGCATACAGATCCGGGATTTAAGGGTGATACGGCGACAGGAGGAACCAAGCCGGCCACAGTTGAAACGGGAGCAACCATACAGGTGCCGTTGTTCATAAATACCGGAGACGTTATAAAAGTTGATACACGTACAGAGACTTACATAGAAAGGGTTTGACAAGCCTGATTTACATTAATCATTTTTTGGGGAGGAAGATGAATGTCGGTTTTAAAAGAGAAAGTTGCTTACCTCAAGAAGTTGGCAGATGACCTGAAAGTTGATGAGAACGATGACCATAGTAAACTCTTGAACAGTATTATTAATACTTTGGATGAGTTTGCAGGTGAGATTGAAAAGCTGGGCAGTTCTCAAATGAAGATGCAGGAGCAGGTGGATATTATTGATGAAGACCTTGGCATTCTGGAAGAAGAAGTTTTTGAAGGATACGAGGAAGATTTACTTGAAGCCTGTTGTCCTCACTGTGAAGAGATAGTCTCGTTCTCCGAAGATGAGATTACCGAGGATGATAACGTTGAGTGTCCTGCATGCCATAAGATGTTTGTAATTGAGTGGGAATCAGACCATGAAGATATGACTGATCAGTAGTTTGAAGCTATAGTTGTGCTTCAGGGTAAATATGTAAAATAGAAAGGGTCTGAAAGGCTTATGGTAAAGTCTGTTGAACAGTTGAAAGAGAGAAAGGAATTGCTGGAGAACGAACTTGACCGTTTGACCGAAATGTATGCAGAGATACTAAGGATGAGGGAGACCGGTGTTCTTTGTTCGGAAATGAAGTCTACAATTCAGGAATATAGAAGCATTATAGAAAATCTTGAGGACCAGATAAAAAGCTATGAATAATAATCAAGGGTTCCCGCTGAAAGCGGGAACCCTTGATTATTAAATCCTTTAGTGGATATTCTTCTTTCTGAACTTCCCTCCCATAACATCATAAACGTGTTCAATAGCAACAAAAGCATTCTTGTCAAAATCCAGTACAATCTTCTTTAACTTGGCAAGCTCTAGCCTTGTCACTACACAGTATATCATTTCCTTATATACTCCGGTATACCCACCCTTACCGTAGATGAAAGTCACATTTCTGCCGAGCCTTGCCGATATGGCCTCTTGAATCTCGCGGGGCCGTATTGAAATTATGGTTACAGCTTTCATCTGCTCAAGGCCTTCTATGGTAAGGTCAATGGTTTTATAGGCTACGAAATAGGTGATGAGTGAGTACATTGCTCTATCCCATCCAAATACAAACCCGGCGCTGAGAAGAATAAAAATATTGAAGAACATTACTATTTCTCCGACAGAAAAAGGAAACTTCTTGCTTAGAAGTATTGATACGGTCTCAGTTCCATCCATCGAACCACCGTACCTGATAACTGTACCTACTCCAGCCCCCAGTAGTATCCCTCCGAAAATTGTAGACAGCAAAAGGTCTTGTGTAGCGGCGGCGGCATGTGAGAGGTGGTAGAGGTAAACAAATATTGAAAGAGCCGTAACACCAGTCAATGTCATAAGGGCAAAGGTCTTACCGATTTGCTTGTAACCTACATAGAAGAAAGGAGCATTTAAAAAGAATGTGAATAGTCCAAGCGGAAGACCGGATAGGTAGCTTGAGATAATTGAGATACCGATTATCCCGCCGTCAATAATCTTATTGGGTATTAGAAAAAGCTCAAGGCCGGTAGCAGCAAGGAATGCACCGAACACTACCAGTACAATTGGCTTTGCTCTCTGAAACAGAGAATGATTCCGTACTTTTCTATGAAATCTTATAAATTTTGTTCTCATTTAAGGGTTTTCTCCTGAATTCATGAAGTGACAACCAAATTATATCAGACTTTGTCGGCTGGTGCAATTACCTAATATAACAGCTTTCCATTCTAAGTTGACACTAATTTGAATATAGTGGTTATGCAGGGTGCATAATGCATATTGAAGCCTTATTGAACCGGAGGATTTTTATGGGAGATGTTGTATGGGATTATAAATACATAGTGATGGTTGCTGCTGTGGTATCTGTTTATTACATCTATGAATGGCAGAGGGCAAAGACCATACTATATTCCCTCATGCTTCAGGCAGAAAGACAGTCCAAGGACCTGACAATGAAGCCGGGAAAGGAGCAGGAAGATTGGGTGGTAAAAAAGGCCGGAAAGTATTTACCGGCACCAGTCAGACTGTTCTTGAATGAAAATGTACTTACTGCTGTAGTGCATGAGTTATACCGGTCCTCAAAAAAATATCAGGACATCGGCAGTTAATCCCGTTTAAACTGCCGCTGTGAATACTTTATCAGTGTATCTGGTTCTCCAGAAGGTCTGCGAACCTTGAGGCATTAGTTACAGGTTCTAAACAGGAGTAATTCTCACAGATGTATGCAGTAGCCGTATTTTCCAATCCTTTTTGTTCATCCAGAAATGGCACCAGCTGCCTGAGTTCGTTTCCAGTATTGTCAGGTGTATTTACATGAAAGACCGTATACGGAAGAAAGAAGTTGTTGATGGCCTGAAGCATCTCTTGGGTTTCTACCATTGAAGGGTCTCCTGCAATTACAATTTCTTTTGTCTTCGAATATGAGAAGAGCAGGGCCATCAGAAAATGTGAGAAACCTGCAGGATATTCCTCTACCGTTGCTCCAAAATGGCTGAACTGCTGATGTGCCATATTCTCCAGTTCATTCTGTCCTGTAAGTCGTGCAAGTCTTAAAAAGTTAAGAGTGCTTACAGAGTTGCCGGACGGAGTGGCACCATCGTATATTTCCTTGGGGCGTGAAATAAGCTGTTCACTGTCATGACCGTATAGGAACAATCCTCCGTTTTCCCTGTCCCAGAAATACTCAGTGATCTCCTGGTTAAGTTCAAGAGCCTGCTTCAGGTATTCAGGTTTGTATGTGGTTTCATAAAGCTCAATAAGACCCCATATCAGAAATGAGTAATCGTCTATAAATGCTGGATTCGCAGATTCCCCGTCACGGTATCGTGCCAGTAGTCTTCCGTTTCTACTGCGAAGGTTGTTCAGAATAAATGAGACCGCGTTTTCTGCAGCTTCTGAGTATTCCTGATTACCGAGAACTCTTGAGCCGAATGCAAGTGATGCTGTCATCAGTCCATTCCACGAGGTTAGGATTTTGTCGTCCTTATACGGGTGAATTCTTTCCTCACGAATCTCAAAAAGTTTCTGGCGGCAGAGATTAAGTCTCATATGGTCCTCTGCCGAAAGGCTTTCCAAAGGAGTCTCAATCAGGTTAGGAATGTTCTTTCCTTCAAAGTTTCCCTCTTCAGTTATATTGTAGATATTGCAAAAGAATTCCCCATCAGGTTTACCGAGAGCCGATAGAACCTCATTCTTGGACCAGAGGTAAAACTTTCCCTCCACCCCCTCTGAATCTGCGTCCTGGGCTGAGTAGAAGCCTCCACCGGGTGCAGCCATGTCTCTGAGTACATAAGTAAATACATTTTCGGCAATATCAGCGTAGAGATTATTTCCTGTTTCCTGATAAGCCTCAAGGTATGCTATAGGAATCAATGCATTATCATAAAGCATCTTCTCAAAATGGGGTACCAGCCATTTTCTATCGGTGGAATAGCGGGAAAACCCAAACCCTATATGGTCGAATATTCCTCCCCTGTACATCCCGTCAAGGGTTTTTTCCACTATCCTGAGAGCGTTGCTGTCTCGGTAAGTTTTCCAGTACCTCAGCAGAAATGAAAGATTGTGTGGTGTAGGAAATTTCGGCGCATCTCCAAAGCCGCCGAATTCATAATCAAAGGCAGTACGAAAACTGCTGTATGCTTTTGAAGAAGTTCTCTCGGATAACTGCTGTTCAGGGTGGTCTTGTTCAGGCTTTTGCAGGGCCTCGGTTATAGCAGTACTGGCTTCAATCAGGTTTTCTCTATTGGACTTCCAGGCCTCGGTAACCCTTTTCAGAACATCAATAAGTCCGGGTATACCCATACGGCTGTGCTTCGGGAAGTAGGTGCCGGCAAAGAAGGGTTTCTTATCAGGCGTCATTATTATGGTTAATGGCCAACCGCCGTGGCCGGTCAGTGCCTGACAGACCGTCATATATACATGGTCAATATCAGGACGTTCTTCACGGTCAACCTTTATGGATATGAAACTTTGATTCAGTATTTCAGCAACATCCTTATCTTCAAATGATTCGCGCTCCATAACATGACACCAATGACAGGTGCTGTAGCCGATACTGAGAAATATGGGTTTATTGACAGCCTTGGCTTTTTCAAAGGCCTGGTTACTCCAAGGATACCAGTCCACAGGATTATGGGCGTGCTGCAGCAGATAAGGCGATTTTTCTTCTGCAAGCCGGTTTGTATGTCTATTTTCCTTCATATTTTCAACTCCCCATTATTGTTCCAGTTTATTATTGCCCGAATGGTGAAAAACTATATTAAGAATTTAAGTCGTACAATATTTTAAGATATTCTAGGAAAATGATTAACCGCTCATAAGGGCTTCGAAATCAGATAAACTAGATGCTTGTTATTTAAATTTCAGACCGGAATTAATTCGCCATCGTGGCTCAATAATTCCTAGAATTGACGTCCTGTCAATTCTTCCTGAAATTTGAGCATAACTTCGCATAGTATAACTAAGATTTCTTCGTAAACTTATTCGCCAGTTAATTCATTTTCCTTACATACTTTTACTATTTATTGCACAAATCAAATTAAAGAAGCACAATATTAAGGAGGACCTATGGAAAGGGAAAAAGATTTGATTAGGCAGAATGGAAATACCGGAAGCGGAATTGCAGGTGAGCCGGACTGGTTTGTACGGATGCGGAGTGCAATTTATTATCTGCTGGGCGCGATTGAGGTTTTACTTGCCTTCAGGCTGCTGTTTAAGCTGCTCGGGGCAAATGCAGGAAATGCATTGGTTGCCTCTCTATATTCCATTACAAAGGGATTGATTGCACCATTTTCCGGTATCTTTAATACTCTTGTGACAAAAGGTGCAGCTGCACAGTATGTATTTGAGCCTGCAACCATTATAGCCATGATTGTATATGCAGCCATAGCACGGGCCTTGGTAGGTGCAGTAAAACTGAGGGCAATCGGAGAGATGCGCAGGTAGCAGCTGCAGACTCTTTCTTTACAGCACATTGATTTTTATGGATGCATATGATATACTAATGATATCATTATTATATCAAGGAGGGTCTATTTATGCAGGAGGTTATACGAACCGTAAGTTCAGGTCTGAATATGATTGTTTTTACTGTTCTTCTTGCTTTACTGTCTACCGCGCTTATCATCTATGGGGCTGCAGTTGGGAGTGCATTTCTGATAGTTTCGGGCATCATAGGTAGTATTGCGTGGGTATTCATTGCAAACGGTTTCTTCACAGTCCAGCCCAACGAAGCTGCTGCGTTAATTCTTTTCGGTGAATATAAGGGGACTATAAAGACGGCAGGATGGCACTGGGCCAACCCATTTCTGGTTAAAAAGAAGATTTCACTGCGTGCACGAAACCTGAATGGGGATAAACTTAAGGTAAATGATGAGATAGGGAATCCTATAGAGATTGCAGCTGTTGTAGTGTGGAGGGTTCAAGATACATTTGAAGCGCTTTTCGAAGTAGAGGATTATTCTGAATATGTAGAGACACAGAGCGAATCGGCTTTAAGGCATCTGGCCGGCCTGTATCCTTATGATATAGGCGATGACGATATAGACAAGGTTTCTCTAAGAGGCGGCACAAATGAAGTTTCCGAAGCTCTCAAGAGGGAACTCCAGGAACGTCTGGACAAGGCAGGAGTGGTTGTTGAAGAAGCTAGGCTGAGCCATCTGGCTTATGCACCGGAGATTGCAGCGGCAATGCTCCAGCGTCAGCAGGCCTCGGCAATTATTGCTGCAAGGCAGAAGATTGTGGATGGTGCTGTAAGTATGGTTCAAATGGCAATTAATAAGCTCAATGACAATGATATAGTTCAACTTGATGAGGAACGTAAGGCGGCAATGGTAAGCAACCTGCTTGTTGTACTCTGCGGCGAGAGATCGGTACAGCCGGTTGTAAATGCGGGAACCTTATACACTTAGAAGGTGAAACCAATGCCTGAGAAAAAGTCACTTCTTCTGAGACTGAATCCTGAAGTTTGGGAAGAAATTAACCGGTGGGCCCAGGAGGAATTCAGGTCAGTAAATGGGCAGATAGAATATTTACTGCACGAAGCAATTATCCGCCGCAGGAAGTCCCGTTCCAAAGCCGGTAAGGAGTCTGGAGACAAAATAAAAGAATGAAATTACCTGACACTCCACATGGGGTGTCTTTTCTTTTCATGAGACAGGAATTGTATAGACCTTTATTTTGCCAGATACCCTTTTTCCAAAGAATCATTTAATATTTCAAGGGCATAGTTCCAAAGGGCATGGGAGCTATCACTTATTGGATTCATACGATTGAAGGCCTGCTCAAACCTTATACCATTCATCTTCCATGACTTTCCACAGTTTTTTATATGAAGCAGCAAAGGCTGAAGCCGGTCGAGAGCAGCAGCAAAACAGGCTTCCGGAGTTTTACGTTCCTCAAATTCATCCCAAATATTTCTAAGCTCTTTTGCCTGTTCCGGTGGAAGAATGCCAAAAATACGGTCTGCCGCTTTCTTTTCACGCTGGTCCTTATCCTCTGACGCCTTACTGTCATAACAGTATGTGTCTCCGGCATCAATTTCAACCAGGTCATGAATTAGTACCATTTTCAGTACACGGACCATATCAATTCTTTCCCCGTCTATATGTTCGTGAAGCAGCATGGCCATCATGGCAAGGTGCCAGGAGTGTTCAGAATCATTTTCATTTCTTGAACCGTTGGCTATATAAGTTTGTCTTACGATACTTTTCAGTTTATCTATCTCTATAATGAACTCAATCTGTTTTTCCAGTCTTTCATTCTGCAATAGTCAGCCCTCCCCATGTGTAATGTTTTCCATACAATTATACAATATACTCGTACTTCTTGTGCAATAAATAGTAAAAGTATAAGGAACTTCCCCTTCTGCACAAGTCAAAACATTCAGGTCAATTCCCAGTATACTCAGGTCAGGCAATATTAACCTGAATGCAGGCATTCAGTAGTGTTGACACACCAACTAAAAAGTAATATAGTACTCTTGAGCGAAGAGGGACAAAACTCCCGGAATAATTAGGAGGTATCCATATGCAGCAACAAACGCAGAAATGGGACGGTTTTGGGAAAGCACCTTTCAGTTGGGATGGCTTGCTGAACCAGGAACTTATTAACTTTGCCAGCATGGGCTTTGAAGGAGCAATTGAAAATACCGCAAAGATAATGTTTTCATGCATAGATGAAGATGCAGTGAAGAATTTTGCAGAGATGGCAATAGAGAAGCTTGGGATAACTGAAAGGAATGCCCGAGATGCGCACAGAGTCCTGGAGGAATACTGGAGAGAATATAACCCGGACTACAACCCTGATAACAGCGGAGTGGTTGAATTGACTTCGAATAAGGTTGTATATGAGACCGGTCATAATTGCAGATTCTGTGTTAAGCCAATCATGGCTCTGAAGAATGTAGAGTTTTACTGCAGCTTAAGATTTAAGCACAATTGTTTTGGTAATCCGGTTCATGTATTACTGACCCAGGCTGTCAATCCCGGACTGAAGTGGAAGCTTGAACGTTTTAGACAGAATAGGGCGGAGCCCTGCAGGTACAGTATAGTGCTTGAAGACGGAGAACTTGCTAATTAAAAGGCGGCGCTACATCCCTGGATAACGGCTTCTAAGATTCAGTTGGAGCACACTCCACCTGAATTCAAGAATCCTGTTTACTTCAGAACATAAAAGGCGTTTGAATCAAACGCCTTTTATGTTCTGAAGGTACTCCATAAATAATATTACTAGACCAAAAAACAAAACCGGAACAACTGCACCCAATATGATGCTTCGAAAAATCCCTTTCAATTCCATTACATGCCCCCCTTTAAACGTCCTGTTTGAATCAAACAGTTCTTTAACTTAGTGCAGAATATTCTGCGGCTACGAATATACCGTATAGTGATAGGTATATGAGTGTATATTTTTGAAGCATTAATATTCCTCCATTATACACCTTTTTTGGTAGGCAGTCAAATTCTTAGAGTTGAGAAATCAACCCTTTTCCTTATAAATAGCCTATTGAGCTGTCCTCTTGCTTAACTACGGGGATGAAGTGCAGGTACTCCGGTTGTTGAGCACTTTGGGCAAGGCTTTGGGAGAATTAGAGAGGCACCTTCAGGCACCATCTCAAAGACTGCTTCCCTTACCCTTTCAACCTCACCGTCTATATTGAGAGCAATAGGATTGGCGCTTCTGATTTCTATTTTCTTGCCGGCGTAAAAAGTTACTTCCTTTAATCTGCCGTGTTGGCCCTTCATAAATTTATATAAAAACGCAATTATTTTTAACCTGCTTATTCTTTTAATTACGCATATATCCAACAGCCCGTCGTTAATCACTGCATGAGGTACCGGCATCATGCCTCCGCCGTAATATTTCCCATTGGCTACGGCAGCAAGCAAGGAGTAAATTCTGCTATGAACACCATCAATGGTAATTTCGATGGTGTGAGAAGGTTTCTTGAATATGGTTGCAACAGCTGCTGCCGCATAAGCTATACTCCCCGATATAAGGGGGAGCTGCTTCAGCCATCCGGCGGTGTTGGCAACTTCAGCATCAAATCCGATTGAAGAGATATTGATAAAGTATCTGCCATTTACTTTTGCCGCGTCAATAATTACTTCTTCTCCCTCAACTGTTCTCTTTAAAATGTCATCAGTATTCCAGCTTCTACATATGCTTTTGATGAAATCGCAGCCTGAGCCGCCCGGGATTACACCAAGTGCACTTGAGGTGCCTGCCATTCCGTTTAATACCTCATTGAGGGTTCCGTCACCCCCTACAGAGTATATTCTATAACTGCCTTTATCTGAATACTGCTTAGCAATTTCGGCTGCATGACCGGGATATTCCGTTATTTCAATCAAGTAGTGAGTTGTTTGATTCTCAAAGAGTTTATGAATCTTAGGAATATAGCTTAGTGCTTTTCCTTTACCTGCAGTCGGATTAACTATAAATAAATGTTTCATGCGCAACCTCAGCTTCAATAAAAATTAAGTAGAGCAAACTTATTTTAATATATACAGATTTGGAATACAATGCAAACTGTTTTCAGCAAGCCATGATGCAGAATAATTGATCTCCCTGGAGGAAAGAGGAGAAAAATGTAGAATAGTCTTGGTATGAGAAATTATTAAAGGTTAAGGCGTTCGGGAAAGTAGAAGGGAACCTCTCGAACTAATAAGGTGTCTAATTGAATAAACCGGTTTAATTTTTCAAGGGGGTAATAGAAGATGAAAAGATGGGTATGGGGAATTGTAATCACGGCTGCAGTATTCATCATAGGTATTGCAGTATTCGTTGGAGCCAATTGGCTGCTCGGGCCGGTATTTCAGAAGTCAGCATCTCAGTTGGAGGGACTTGCAGAACAAGGTATTTTCAACGGTGCGACAGACTTCAAAGGTGAAGTTACTGATGCTGATGCCACTGCTAATACAGCAACTGCCTGGGTGGGGAGACAGGAAGGCACACAACCTACAAACATTACAAAGAAAATTATAAAGAATGCAGATGCAGCTGTCGAGGTTAAGGATTCTGAGAAGGACTTCCAGACAATTTCCGGGTGGGTTGCAGCTAATGGAGGATATGAGTTCAACCGGAGTATGTCTTTCGACGGCAGACATAGATATATCAGAGTAGTATATAAACTTCCTCCCGATAAGTTGAACGTTTTTTTGGAATTCCTTGAAGGCGTGGGGAATGTCAAGAGTTCCAATACTACAAGTGATGACATTACCGACCAGTATTATGATACAACTGCAAGACTTGAAAATTTGAAAAAGGGTCGGGAACAGCTTCTTCAGGTTCAAGAAAAAGCAAAGACCATCAGCGATATACTTAAAGTGCAGAACGAGTTGAATAGGATTACAGGAGAAATCGAATCACTGCAGGGAAGAATAAATATGTGGGATAAGCTGATTGCTGAATCAACCGTGAACCTCAGCATTTCCGAGGAAGCTGACCCAATGAGAACTACAGAGGAATTGAGCTGGAAGTTTTCATCGCTCGAAGACATTTTAAAGACAGCCAAGAACGGTTTTATATGGACCTCCAATACACTTGTCAATCTGTTCGTGTGGACTGTAATCGGTTTGGTATCAGTCATACCGGTTATTATAATCTTGGCAATCGTAGTAATTGTTGTAAGGTTATTAAGCAGGAATAAGAAGAAGTAAGTGTCTAAGTAAATAAATACCTAATCTGGGGGGCTGTGCTTGTGCCAGTCCTCCTGGCATTTGACGTGCAGCAGGAAGCTGCAAATCAGGATTTATATGAAGACTAAACAATTTGTATTATATGAACAATTGTCTTTAGAATTACTGTGTGATATCATATAGGAGTAAGAAATTATGATCCTAACCATTCAACTTTAACCTGTGTCCTATCTTAGGCTGTTACCTTGAATTGGCATTAAAGAAGTACTGATTATTTATATTGTTTTATGATTTTGTAATCAGGCAGATGCAATCATTCAAAATAGATTAATATAAGAAGGGTTATGAGTGTCAAAAGAGTTTATAGGGGAATTAAGCTTAAATAGAGCCGAGGAAAGCTTCAGGGCCGGTGTGTGTTTTTGCTTTTTTGAGAAATCCGGCAATTGGTTAGAGAAGGATTCATACTTGCATCCGCAAGAACACGAATACTTTAATGCTCTTAAATTTGAAAAGAGAAGAAAGGACTATCTTTTAGGCAGATATTGCGCAAAACGTGCAATACAAGTGCTTGAACAGGATGCAAGGCCTGAAAATATTTTTATTGACCATGGCGTTTTCAGTCAGCCTGTTGTTATAAACAGGGGAAATATGCAGGTTAGTATAGCACACAGCGGTAGCTTTGGAGCTTCGGTTGCTTTTTCGGAAAGCTGCCCGATGGGAATTGATATTGAAAGAGTTGATATAAACAAAAGTGATGTATTGGAATCCCAGATGACCAAAGAGGAGACAAAGCTTATCGACTTGTTTCCATTTTCCTATCAGGCTGCCCTAACATCTCTATGGACATCAAAAGAATCGTTATCCAAGGCTTTAAAGACAGGCTTAACCACACCATTCCATAGTTTTGAAATAAGCAGGATTGAGGTTGAAGGCCGTTATGTAACAGGTTATTTCAGAAATTTTGCACAGTACAAAGCTATATCTTTTGACTTGAATAATCTTGTTTGCTCCATAACATATCCCAAAGACTTTAAGCTTTATATAGATGTTAATTCATTGGAGAATTTTTCAGTTTCTTTACGTAAATAAAATCAAAAAGCATGAGGTTGTTATGGATAAGTCCATAGTATTTGCGTTCTCAGGACAAGGTTCACAGTATTACCATATGGGATATGACCTGTTTAATAATAATCCGGTTTTCAGAAGGCATATGATTTATCTGGATGAAATTGCAGCTGCCATTAGTGGTGAGTCGGTAATAGAGGAGTTATATAATCAGAGAAGAAAAAAGAACGACAATTTCAACCACTTGATTTACTCACACCCTGCAATATTCATGGTGGAGTACGCATTGACTCAGGTTCTGATAGAAAAAGGTATACAACCTGATTACGTATTGGGAACAAGCATGGGTGAGTTTGCATCGCTGGCTGCCGCTGAGGTAATAAATGCAGAAAAACTGCTTGAAGCTGTTCTGAAGCAGGCTGAACTACTAGAGTCCCTCTGTCCCAAAGGAAGTATGATTGCCATTATGGGTGACTGTAAGTTATATGAGCAGGTACCCTTGCTTCACGAGAACAGCTATCTGGCTTCGGTAAATTATGATTCACACTTTGTGGTTACAGCAAGCGTTGAGAGGGTAAGTACCATAGAAAGCTGCTTGAAAGAATTGGACATACTTTATCAGGTTCTGCCGGTTGCTTATGGATTCCATTCATCCTTGATAGACCAGTCAGCAGAAGAGTATAAGAAGTTTATTGAGTATAACACTTATGGAAGTCCCCAGATTGGTTTTGCTTCATGCGTTTCGGGCAGGCTCCTGAGTGAAATACCCAAAAGCTATCTTTGGGATGCTGTGAGAGAACCTATAAAACTGACAGAGATTGTTAAAGAATTAGAAGCATCCAAAATCTGCATATATATTGATTTGGGGCCATCAGGTACCCTTGCAGGCTTCGTAAAACGTAACCTGGACAGCTCTTCCAGGTCTGAGACATACGCTGTTATGACGCCATTTAGCAGCGATTTGGAAAACTTGAACGGTATCCTTGATATACTAAGGAAAGGAAGGTAGAAGAATGGTTACATATGTTTTTCCAGGACAAGGTTCGCAAAAGAAAGGGATGGGAGAAGGACTTTTCGAAGAGTTTAAGGAACTGACTGAGAAGGCAGATGAGATATTGGGGTATTCAATCAAGGAATTATGTCTGGAAGACCCCGAGGATAAATTAGGTCAGACCCAATTCACACAGCCGGCGTTGTATGTCGTTAATGCTTTTGCTTATATGAAGAAGATAATAGATACAGGTAAAAACCCTGATTTTGTCGCAGGCCACAGCCTTGGGGAATATAATGCGTTGTTTGCTTCAGGCGCATTCGATTTTGAAACCGGGCTGAAGCTTGTAAAAAAGAGGGGAGAATTGATGAGCCAGGCTTCGGGAGGTGGAATGGCTGCTGTAATTGGTCTGAGTGAGGAATCAATTAGAAAAGTCCTGGAAGAAAATGATTTAAAAGTGATTGATATTGCGAATTATAATACACCTTCACAAATTGTTTTGTCTGGTCCTAAGAAGGATATTGAAAACGCCAAGCCAATTTTTGAAGCTGCGGGGGCAAAAATGTATATGCCCCTGAAAGTGAGCGGAGCATTTCATTCACGATATATGCAGGATTCAAAAAAGATGTTTGAGGAGTATCTTGATTCGTTTGAGTTCCCGGAAATGGCCATACCTGTTATATCCAATGTCAGTGCAAGGCCTTATGAGCAAGGCAAGATAAAAGAAAATCTTGCTGAGCAGATTACAAACTCGGTGAAGTGGACCGAGAGTATAAGGTATTTAATGGGCAAAGGCCAGATGGAATTTGAACAGGTTGGGCCAGGGACGGTTCTTACAGGCTTGATTCGCAGCATTCAGAGTGAGGCCGAACCTCTTAAAGTTGATGAAACGAGACAGGAGGATGTAAATGTTAAGTTAGAAGAACCTAAGACTGAGGAGGCTTCAGGACATGCAGCTGATTCAACAGGTATCTCGGCATTAACTTTGGGTGATGCAGAGTTCAAAAAAGATTATAATCTGAAATATGCCTACCTGGCAGGGGCGATGTATAGAGGTATAGCGTCAAAGGAAATGGTTGTCAAGATGGGTAAGGCTGGAATGATGGGTTTCCTGGGCACCGGCGGGATGAAAATGGATGAAGCTGAGAGTGCCATCCAGTATATACAGAAAGAATTAAGCAGTGGAGAAGCATATGGTGTTAATATTCTCCACAGTCCCAACAGACCTGATAGAGAAGACAGTATGGTTGACCTGCTTATTAAATATGGGGTAAAGGTTATTGAGACTGCAGCCTACATGAATGTTACACCCTCATTGGTAAGGTATCGGTTAAGCGGTCTGAGACGTGAAGGCCAAGGTGGAATTTCAATCCCCAACCGTATAATTGCCAAGCTATCTAGACCGGAGGTTGCTGAGACATTCCTAAGGCCTGCTCCTGAGCAGATTGTGGAGAAACTTCTGGCTGAGGGGAAGGTTACACAGGAAGAGGCAGAACTGTCAAAGGGAATTCCTATGGCTGACGATATATCTGTTGAAGCTGACTCGGGCGGGCATACCGACAGCGGGGTAGCATACGCATTAATGCCTGCCATGATTAACCTCAGAGATGAGATGATGAAAAAGTATAATTACAGCAAAAAAATAAGGATTGGAGCCGCAGGTGGTATAGGTACTCCCGAAGCAGCTGCAGCAGCATTCGTCCTGGGAGCTGACTTCATTGTTACAGGCTCTATCAATCAATGTACAGTTGAGGCAGGAACCAGTGAATCTGCAAAGAATTTGCTTCAGGAAATGGATGTCCAGGATACGGTCTATGCTCCCGCCGGTGATATGTTTGAAATGGGGGCAAGGGTTCAAGTGCTGAAAAAAGGCCTGTTTTTTCCTGCGAGGGCAAACAAGCTTTATGAGCTGTACAGACAGTATAATTCACTGGATGAAATTGACGAAAAGACCAGAACCCAGCTCCAGGAAAGATATTTCAAGCGAAGCTTTGATGAAATCTATAATGAAGTCAAATTAAAGCACCCAAGTATTGTTGAAAAAGCGGAAAAGAATCCTAAGAGCAAAATGGCTGCAGTCTTCAGGTGGTATTTTGAATATGCTACAGACCTTGCGTTAAAGGGAGATGAAGAGAACAAGGTGGATTATCAGATATTTTGTGGTCCAGCGTTGGGGGCTTTTAACAGGTGGGTTAAAGGCAGTCATATGGAGAGTTGGAAGAACAGGCATGTTGATGAAACTGGCTTAATGCTGATGGATGCAACAGCAGAGTTGTTGGTTAAGCGTTTCAGGATGCTATCTGGCAAATAACGATAAGTCTGCTATTAATATCAGAAAAAGGTGGGCAAGGATTATGACGGTGTCAATTGAGGGTTTTAACATAACCGAAACAGTATACAGAGGTTCGAGTTCAACTATATACAAGGGGACAAGGAACCATGATAACATGCCTGTAGTTATCAAAGTCTTAAACATTGACTATCCTTCACCTGAACAAATTGCGAGATTCACTCTGGAATATAACATATGCAGGAATATTGCTTCTGATGGTATTGTAAACGTTATCAGCCTTGAAAAGTATAAGAATACTTTGGCAATAATAATGGAGGATGTAGGTGGAGAGTCACTTAGTTCTATTCTAAAACAAAAAACTTTAAGCATATGCGAATTCCTAAGGTTTGCACTGCGAGTTGCAGAGATACTGTCCGAAATCCATATGAAGAACATAATTCACAAAGATATAAACCCATCAAATATTATATGGAATCAGGAGGAGAATTCAATAAAAATTATCGACTTTGGACTGTCAGATATGCTTTCAAGAGAGAATCCCTCCATATTGAATCCAAATATTTTTGAAGGCACCTTGCCATATATTTCACCGGAGCAAACCGGAAGAATGAACAGGGCCATTGATTACAGGACCGACTACTATTCGCTCGGGGTTACGTTCTACGAGATAGTTACCGGACAACTACCCTTTCAAAATGGTGATACTGTAGAAATAATTCATTCACATATTGCTAAAATACCTACTTCTCCTCATGTACTAAATAAGAATATACCAGAACCCATTTCAAAAATCATTTTAAAATTAATGGCTAAAAATCCAGAAGACCGCTACCAAAGTTTGTCCGGGCTCAGATATGACTTGCTCCAATGCGTGGGTGTTGTTGAAAAGAAAAGTGATGATTGGAATTTCAACATTGGTGAACACGACATATCGGATAAATTTGAAATTTCACAAAAGATATATGGCAGAGAGCAGGAGATTAAGCTGCTGCTCAACATGTTTGATGTGGCTTGCAGAGGCTCCTCGCAGTTAATGATGGTTAGTGGATATTCGGGTATAGGTAAGTCTGTACTTGTTAATGAGATATATAAGCCCATCTTGCAGAAACGCGGGTATTTTATCTCAGGAAAATTTGACCAGCTAGGGAGGAGTATACCCTATGCCCCTCTGATTGAGGCTTTTCAGGACTTGGTTAAGCAGATTCTAACAGAGAGTGAGGACGAGATAGCTGTATGGAAAAATAGCATCTTGGATTCTATAGGGTCGAATGGTCAGGTAATAATTGATGTTATACCCAAAATTGAGCTGGTTATTGGAAAACAGCCTCCCATACCTGACCTTCCTCCAGTTCAAGCCCAGAACAGGTTTAATATGGTGTTTCAGAATTTTGTACGTGCCCTTGCTGCCAGTAACCATCCATTGGTCATCTTTATCGATGACCTGCAGTGGGCTGATTCTTCAACATTGAAGATGATAGAACTTTTTATGACTGATACTGATATGAAGCACTTGTTTGTGATTGGTGCATACAGGGAAAATGAAGTTGATTCTACACATCCTTTATTTAATACAATTGATGAAATAAAAAAGGTAGGTAAAGAAATTAATACAATTTATCTTAAGCCGCTAGATACTTCAAGTGTCTCAAAACTGCTTTGCGATACACTTAAGTGTGATACGGAAAGTGCAGAATCCCTAGCTAATATCTGCATAAATAAGACAAACGGCAATCCATTCTTTTTAAATCAGTTTTTAAAATCTTTATATGAAAACAGTCTGATTGAGTTTGACAGCATTAAAGGAGTCTGGACATGGGATATTAATAAGATTGAGCAGGCTGATATCACTGATAATGTTGTTGAGCTTATGGCTTCCAAAATTCAGAAGTTGTCTGACACAACCCAGCATGCCCTTAA
>JAWLGL010000217.1:0-3381 GCA_041685035.1 Clostridia bacterium | reverse complement strand
CTCTCCCATCAAGGGAGAGGGAGCATCTAGTTTATCTTGATTTCGTAATCCTTATGAGCGGTTAATTTATTTGCCCTTGACTAAATGCTTAATCTCTTCTAGAAGCTCCTCTACAATCCTATCCTCAGGTACCTTTCGCAGTATATTTCCCTCTTTAAAGATCAGGCCGCAGCCATCACCGCATGCAACTCCAATATCCGCATCCCTGGCTTCTCCCGGCCCGTTTACCGCACAACCCATTACCGCAACCTTCAACGGTTTGGTCATATTCGAAAGAGCCTGTTCAATTCTGTCTGCAATTTCGATTAGATTAACCCGACAGCGGCCACACGTTGGACAGGATATCAATTCAATTCCCTGTTTTCTAATTCCCAGGGCCTTCAGAATCTCAATTCCTACTCTTACCTCTTCGACAGGGTCACCAGTCAGAGATACTCTAAGTGTATCGCCAATACCTTCTGCAAGTAAAGCCCCCAAACCAACTGCAGACTTGATTGTGCCTCTGAACATAGTTCCGGCCTCTGTAATTCCGATATGAAGTGGATGTTCTGTTTTCTCAGAAATGAGCCTGTATGCAGCAATTGTAGTAGATACATCAGATGCCTTTATTGATAAAACGATATCTTTGAATCCCATATCTTCAATTACCGCAGCATTATTCAACGCGCTCTGGACTAATGCCTCGGGTGTAACTCCACCGTACCTGTTGAGTATATCCTTTTCAAGTGAGCCTGAATTTACCCCTACCCGGATGGGTATTCCGGCATGATTTGCAGCATCAACCACCTTTCTGATTTTGTTTGTATCTCCGATGTTGCCGGGGTTGATTCTAATCTTGTCAGCACCGTTCCTTATTGATTCCACAGCAAGCCTGTAGTCAAAATGTATATCTGCTATGAGTGGTATTTTGATTTGGCTTTTTATACTCTTTACAGCTTGAGCTGCCTCAGTATCAGGGACAGCAACCCTTACCAGTTCACAGCCCGATTCCTCCAGCCTCTTTATCTGACTGACAGTTGCATCTATATCCCTGGTATCGGTATTTGTCATCGACTGTATGGATATTGGGAAGTTTCCCCCAATGGTCACACTGCCTACCGTGACTGACCTCGTTTCCCTTCTCAACTGATTTTCCCCCCCATAATAGTTCAGAGTTCAGAGTTAAGGGTTCAGAGATATTTGTTTGGAGTTCGGAGTTTAGGGCTCAGCAATTTTAGATGTGCTAAGCAGCGATACTATAATTGCACTCAACCCACAACCCATACCCCTCAACTCTCAACTAATATTTCCAACAACTAACATCGCATTGGGCCACTATCCACCCATTGCATTCCGTGCAATATCATTAAAGGTAACAAATATCAATAACATTATTAATAATGAAAATCCTACCATACTAATCATGGCTTCACTTTCGGGTTTAATTGGTTTTCGTCTTACAGCCTCAACTAAAAGTGTAACAATCTTCCCGCCATCCAGCGGCGGAAATGGAATCAGGTTTACTATGCCAAGATTCAAACTTATTATGGCCATTAGCCAGAGCAGGTCTGCTATTACTTCCCTGCTGCTGATTTCAGATATGATTCCAACCGGTCCCATTACTTGATTTAATGGAATACCTCCCGTAAAGAGCTTTGAAATTTCAACAGTCATCACCTTTATCAGGAAAACACTTTTCCAGAATGAATAATGCAAAAGTTCTCCGGTATAGCCCTGCATTTCTGTAGGGATAAGCCCCAGTATATATCGTCTCACAAAGGTCGAGTCGAATTCCTTCTGAACATATTCCCCTCCCCGCTGCAGTCCGAAGACCAGCAGCCTTGATTCACTTCCTGCAATTATCTGCCGGACCTGTTCGGGGGTGTTAACACTTGTTCCGTTGATACCTACTACTCTGTCACCTGTTTTTAATCCGAGCCTATCCAGTCCTGAGTTTTCTTTAATGGATGTAACTATATTGGACTCATCCATATTAAAGTTAAGCTGGAGTGTTGGTTTTACTGCAAACTCTTCCACCCTGTTATTACGTTCTACAGCTATATCCACTTCCCTGCCGCCGTTTGTCAGCATAATCCAATTTACATCATCCCATATTCTCACCGGCCTGTCATTTATGCTTACTATTTCATCTCCGGCCCTGACTCCTGCTGCCCAAGCCCCGTATTCCGGGTCAACTGTTGACAGCTCATTGCTCACATACCTGCCACTGTACATTACAAACGAGATAAGTATCAAAAGAGCTAATAGGATATTCATTAAGGGCCCTGAAAATACTACTGCGATCCTGGCAGGAATAGACTTCTTACTAAAAGACCTCTCATCATCCGACTGCTGCTCTTCGCCTTCCATCCTTACAAATCCACCGATGGGAAACAGTCTGACTGAATAAGTAGTTTCCCCTTTTGTCAGAGACAACAGCTTGGTACCAAAACCCAGAGCAAACTCATGCACCCTGATTCCAACCCACTTGGCCACCGCAAAATGTCCAAGCTCATGAATAAAAATCAGAAAACCTAATACCAGAATTACCTTTAAGGCATCAAGCAAAAAGCTGCTCATCCACGCGAATACTTCCATTTATGTCACCACCTGAATTATTATAGTTCTTTCTGAACAAGTTGTTTTGCATACTCTCTGGACCATCTGTCGGCTTCCAGAATATCGCTAAGATTCGGTTCTTTTATAACATTATGCTTTCTCATTACTTCCTCGGTTATTCCGCATATATCCAGGAAAGCAATTTTTTCGTTCAGGAAATTGTTGACTGCAATTTCATTTGCAGCGTTCATTACCGCAGGAAGAGTTCCCCTTACTTCTAATGCCTTGTATGCAAGCTCCAGGCTCCTGAATGCTTTCATATCGGGACTGTAAAACGTGAGAGGCTGACATTCTGTTAGTTTTAACCTTGGGAAGCTGTTACTCATTCTTTCCGGATATGTCAGTGCAAACTGAATGGGAATTCTCATGTCAGGAACTCCCAGCTGAGCAATGACTGAACCATCAAGCATTTCTACCATAGAATGAATAATGCTCTGGGGATGAATAACAACTTCTATACATTCAATATTCACATTGAACAGCCAGTATGCCTCAATGACCTCAAGGCCCTTGTTCATTAGTGTGGCGGAATCGATAGTAATTTTCTTGCCCATGTTCCAGTTTGGATGCTTCAGCGCATCAGAAACTGTAACATCTTTCAGTTCATCAGCTGTCTTCTTCCTGAACGGTCCGCCTGAAGCAGTAAGAATAATTCGTGCAATATCCTCTTTCCTCTTAACTCCCATAATACATTGAAATATAGCTGAGTGCTCACTGTCTATAGGTAGAATGCTCACTCCGTTTTCCTCTGCAAGGGTTGTTATCAACTCACCTGCTGCCACC
>JAWLGL010000012.1:0-19284 GCA_041685035.1 Clostridia bacterium | reverse complement strand
AGCCAACTATATATAATTTAAAATCATTGGGTAGATTCTTTGACCGGCTCTTGGACGAGTACTGTGTTACAAAGAATGAATTGATTGGTTATGCCCTCATTCTACTTTTGTCCTTTCCTGTGTATATTTATTTTATTTTAAAGGTTTTTCAGCCGCATATTCCTTTAATAATCGTAAACCTGCTTGGGTTTTATACAATAGGTTTTGCTGTATTCCTGTTTCTGACTGCAAATAGGTTTCTGGCAGAGAGATTATCTTTGTCGGTAATGCTTATCATACTTTATGTTTACTTTGGAAGCACTTCCGATATTACCCTCAATAATACGATAGAGACCGGATTTCTACTTACCTTATTATATTTTCTTGTAGTGTATTTTGTTATACATAACAGATACTATAACTATACTAAATGTAAGGATAATCCGGCAGGTCTTGCCATGTTTGCCAAAAAGTATGCGATGATGAAATTTAAAAGTGAATATGTAGCAAGTTGTATAGAAATCAGTGATGATGCAGCCAGGAATAAGGTTAAGAAGGATATTGATACTCTGTATGGTACAATTAAGCGAGAGCTGGGTAATCAGAGTCCAGGTAAATCTGTTGCCGAATATTCCGAAGAGAGACTGAAAAAGATGAGCTGTGGGGAAGGGGCCGGAGATTTTAACAAGGGATTTGTTACTCTTCCGGGTGGAATCAAGCTTCCGGTGTGTGAATTTAACGGAGGGGTACCGGTTGTTTATATTAAGGGACTTGATAACCACATAACCAATACTCTGGATTTTGCCAGAAGATGCAAAGTTGGAACAGATACTAACGGCCAGAGCTATATTTACCCTGTCACACCGTATCTTAACCGGTATGAGACTTCCATGTTTATCGACTCAGATAATATAGTTAATCGTTTCGAGGAAGATACGCTGAAATGTATTGATAGGAAGTGCATTACAAATCACATAAATACACTGGAAAAAGTAATCGGTTGTTACTGCGATTTTCTGAACAGAACAAAGGAAACTATTAACAATATTTGTTCTGACAGGGTGGAAACCGAAATCGAAAGGGCGCTGCGCCAGGATATTGAGAAATTATCAAGCATACTTAACATCTACAGAGCGGAAGCCGATAGAAGGGTATGTGAAGTACCCTGCAGGGGCGAAGACGGTCACATTGAAAGAAAGTCCGTGAGTAGTATGGACAGACAGAGCAGGGCTAACCCAAGGGCAAGTGGCCGTAATACAAAAATAAATACACCTGATGCGAGAAGCTCAATTGGTATTGTGAAATCCAGGCAGGAGGTTTTTGCAGAGGCAATGGATGAACTGGAGAACCTGGTTGGCCTGAGAAGCGTAAAGAGTGAGATAAAACAGTTTGTAGATAAATACAGGATAGACAAGTATGCCAAAGGTGTAGGTCTGGCGCCGGAGTGTATAAGCAATAATTTCGTTTTCATTGGGAAACCTGGTACAGGTAAGACCACAGTGACCGGTATCCTTGCAAAGCTCCTGTTTGGACTCGAAGTACTCAGAAGTTATGAAGTTTATCAGACTTCAAGAGCGGAGCTTGTCGGCAGGAATATGCAGGAAACTGAAGAAAAGACAAGGAGAGTTATTGATGAAGCAGTCCGGAAAGGATGCTTGCTTCTGATTGAGGATTTTCATCAATTAATTGACCCTCTGAATGAGAAGGATTATGGAAGAGACGCATTAAATATACTTTCCTGGGCACTTGAAGCCTACAAAGATAAGTTTGTCTGCGTAGTTACCGGCTGTCCGGACGAAACCATATCTACAATAAAAAGTGCAGGTTCTTCTCTGGGAATAAGATTTTCTACATATATATTTTTTGAAAACTTCCGTGCGGAAGAGCTTGTAAGGATTTTTGACCACAATTTCTGCGGTCTTAGGTATCAGCTTAATCATGATTCAAGGCAGGCGCTCAAAAAAGGCCTCATGCACCTTATAGATGCATACACCGATTTTGGAAATGCCCGTGACGCCAGAAAAATATTTGAAAAGGCTGTTAAGAAGCAGACTCACAGGCTGGCAGGACAGCAGAGTGGACTTTCAAGGGAAAAGCTTATGCTTATCAATAAACAGGACATAAATGATGCAATACACGAGTTCATCAAGGATAAAAACAGGTTGGAAGCGTGCTGATATTAAGTTGGTAGGATAGGGTATAGAAAAAGAAGGCCTGAACAGCCTTCTTTTTATGTAGCTAAGTATATTTGCATGGAAGCTTGTCCTAGTCTATCTTTGCCCTGAAAACTGTGAATATTGGTTCTGCAAGCTTACTGTGGACTTTAAGATTCTCGGCGTTGGAGTGGAATACATCTCCGAATACCTCCTTATATCCCGACTGCTTTGCAAAGTCTTTTATGGCCTGAAGAATGAATGGATAAAAGAATTTTCTATAATCTTTCTTCAGGTATGTAAGCTTTATGAAGAAAACATCATCAAAATAGGGAATGGAATAGTTTGTTTTTGCCCATAAAAAACCAATCTTTTCATTCTTGTTGGCTACAATTTTAATTTCTTTGTTTTTTATGGCTTCGAGTATTACATCCGTATTGACTGCAATTTCCCTGTTTTCAATCTCTTGTATTTCTTTCTGCGCGTCTTTTACCATTTCCAAATCTTCTTCAACTGCGTCGAGAAGTTGATAATGAAGTCTCATGACAGCACCCCCATGTTTATTAATCTCCGGAGATTATTCCTAGGATAAGTCAGTCCCGGTGTTTAATCTCCGGATATCTACACAATCCATGCATTACCTACTTGAATTCGAGCTGGTTTTCTTTCACTGAGATTTTTATTGTATCTCCGGTCTTGTATAATCCCTTTAGAAGCATATCCGATATACGGTCCTCAACCAGCTTCTGGATTTTTCTGCGCAGAGGACGTGCTCCATACTTCCTGTCATAGCCGGCATTAAGTATAAAGCGTTTGGCTTCCTTGGAGACTTTAAGACCGAGCTGGTGTGTCTTAAGCTCGTTTGTAACCTCGGCAAGCATCAGGTCAATAATCTTCAGCAGGTGTTCAGTGGTAAGTTCACTGAACACAACTATCTCATCCACCCTATTCAGGAATTCAGGCCTGAAGGTATCACGGAGAACTGACTTAATTCTGTTTTCCACCTCTATAACATTATCGCTGCCGAAACCGATTCCATTTGTATTAAGGTTTGAACCGGCATTGGAAGTCATAATCACTATTGTATTTTCGAAACTCACAACCCTTCCGTGGCTGTCGCTTAACCGTCCGTCTTCAAGAATCTGAAGCAGCATGTTGAATACGTCAGGGTGTGCCTTCTCTATTTCATCAAACAGGAGAACTGAATAAGGTCTCCTCCTTACTTTTTCGGTGAGCTGGCCGGCTTCCTCAAAGCCAACATAGCCGGGTGGAGAGCCAATAAGCTTGGATACGGTATGTTTCTCCATATACTCGGACATATCCAGCCTTATCATGGCTTCCTCGCTGCCAAACATTTCGGCAGACAGAATCCTGGCCAGTTCGGTTTTACCAACCCCTGTAGGTCCCACAAAAATGAACGAGGCGGGGCGTTTCTTGCTTTTTAGCCCGGTCCGGCTTCTCCGGATTGCGCAGGCAACGCTTGCGGCGGCAGGAGATTGGCCGATAATGTGCTTTTCAAGCCTCTGTTCAAGATTAAGAAGCTTTTGGGACTCATCCTCGCTGATTCTCTGTACAGGAATTCTGGTCCATGATTCAATCACCGATGCTATATCGTCAACAGTGACCTCGAATGCCTTATTCTGTTCCTCAAGCTTCTTAATATCGGTAATGAGCTTGCACTCAAGAGTTTTCAGGTCTGCAGCTTTCTGATAGTCCTCAATTGAGTCTGCGGAGATTGCGTATTCCTTGTCTTCCTGAACCTTTTTAAGCTCCTGTTTGAGCAGTTCCAATTTTGCAAGGACTGTATTTCTCAAGTTGGCTCTTGAACCTGCCTCATCAATTACATCAATGGCTTTGTCGGGAAGGAACCTGTCAGTAATATATCTTTCGGACAGGTTTGCAGCAGCTTTTAATACTTCATCTGATATTTTTACCTTATGGTAATCTTCATAATACCCTTTAATGCCTTTAAGTATCTCAACTGTTTCTTGAACCGTAGATTCTTCAACTATAACAGGCTGAAACCTTCTTTCAAGCGCAGAGTCCTTTTCAATATGTTTCCTGTATTCCTTAATGGTAGTAGCCCCAATAACCTGAATCTCACCTCTTGCAAGAGCAGGTTTCAGTATGTTGGCGGCATTCATTGCCCCTTCGGCTTCCCCAGCACCCATAATATTGTGAAGCTCGTCAATTACAAGTATTATGTTTCCCAGTGACTTTGTCTCTTCAATAATACCCTTCATCCTGCCTTCGAACTGACCTCTGAACTGCGTACCTGCAATTAGTGAAGTCATGTCCAGGAGGTATACTTCATAGTTGAAGAGCTTGACCGGGACATCCTTGTTAACGATGCGAATGGCCAGTCCTTCTGCAATGGCCGTCTTTCCGACACCAGGCTCACCTATTAATACAGGGTTGTTTTTAGTTCTCCGGTTGAGAACCTGAATAACCCTTTCAATCTCCTTTTCACGGCCGATAACCCTGTCAATCTTGTTTTCCTTTGCTTCCTCTATAAGGTTTATACCATAGAGGTCGAGAAACTTTTTTTTCTTGCTGGGCCTTTTCTCCTGGGTCTTCACCTTGGTACCCTTATCCCTTTCGGTGTGGGGAGAAGGTGATGGTTCATCATGACCGGACTCTTCTGGCTGCACAGCATCCCTGGGAAATATCTTTCCGAAGAAATTCAGAAGATTGCCGCCAGGGTTGGGTGAAGCCGGAGATTTTTCATTATTATTTATTATTTCAAGGTTTTCCACAATGCTGCTGACCTGTTTATTTAAGCTGTCAAGATCCTCATCTGTAAGACCGGTCTGCTCAAGGAACTGATTTACAGGTTGGATACCTTGTTTCTTGGCACATGAAAGGCATAAACCTTCCTGGGATTGTTTACCGTCAATGATTTTGGTAACGAAAACTACCGCTAAATTTGTATTGCATATTGAACAAAGCATAGATGATTACCCCACTGTTGTTTAAGTTTGAATTTAGTTTGATTATATCATATGTTGTGTGGTGTGTGTATAGAAAATTGCTAGAGGAGCCATAGTTCTTGGACACCGGATGACATCCCCAATGACACCCAATAATAATTAGCGTTCGTACTTGCTGAAGTGAATTTGGTTTATTTGTTCTGCTGCTTATCCAAGCCGGCACCGAATATGAGTCCTAATGCTGTACCTACACCTGCAAAAGCAATAAGTACAGGGTTACCTGTATAAGAATATGCCATTACTGCAAGAGCGCCTCCAATTCCTGTACCAATTATCATACCTATACCAGCGTAATAGTATTTTTTATTTTTCATTACTTCCATCCTCTCATTTTGAAATAAACTATTTTCCAACGTAGAAAACTACTGTTTCCTATATACTAATTATATAGTACATATTAACAATGTCTACAGACTTGAAATCTTTTCTACTGCTGTCATGAAGAAATAAATACGTTATTCTCTATTTCCCTACAGCTGTTATTCATTACTTATTCTTCCCAGAAGATATCATTCAAAGTTTTATCGAGTTCTTTGCATATTGTAATACAAAGCTTGAGAGAAGGGTTATACTTGCCTGCCTCTATTAAACCTATGGTCTGCCTTGTCACGTTGACCCTCTCTGCTAATTGTTCCTGTGATAAATCTTTCTCAATTCTTGCCAGCTTTAATTTTATATTCTTCATATTCTATCACCCACTTATATCTCGTGTTAGTCTTGGTCTTTCAGACTTGCCCTTTTACTAATCTTTTTTGCTATGGAGTCCATTGCGAACATAGCTGCAGCAAGGAGGGGGCAATAAATCATAAGTGAAGCGAAAAATACTATTGCGAAGTACCACAGTCTATTTGTGTCGTTTCCATACAACACAGAACTCCTTATGCCAAAGAATAATGCTATAGCAATACCAATCCCAAGCCCTATGAGAATATTTTTCTCACTAATAGGTATTTTGCTTATTCTATCATGGATTTCTATCTCATCTGAATAAATTCCAAGCCATACAGTTCTAATAAAACTGTAAAACGTAGGAATTGTAATAACGAGAAACTCAACAATGACTAATTGATAGTTTACTCCATATAGATAGAATTTAACGATAACAGATAAAACACATATCAGTATGGCTAATATAAATGCCTCCCTATAGATTTTGTTTTGGGTATTCTCAATCCTTTCATCAACTATTTTTTGTTTTCCAAATAGTTTCATTTCCTATCACACTCCTTAGACTGTAAGTAATATCCATTTAATATTATTATATATTATATATGTCAAAATGACAACTATATTTTGCATTATGCAATATTCCGGGACGATATTGGTGACATTGGGGACGGTTCTTAGTGACAACGAATATGGAGTACTCTCCAGAGTAAAGTATGGAGGTTATTCTCATGACAGGGCTGCCATGAAGAATCAGTAAAAGCAGTTATACTATGTAAGGATTCAGGGAAGCCAACTTTGGCTTCCCTGAATCCTTATTATTTCATATGCCAGGATTCAACAATCAATTGTTCCGCTTATTCCATCTAGTGCACCGGGAATCAGCTCGCAGGCTAGGACATATTCTTCCGGGATATCTTGCAAGTGTCTAATGCCAAAATCAGTAGACTTTTTAAACCCGAATCTATTGTAATAAGCAGGGTCTCCTACAAGCACGACAGATCTATATCCCATGTCCCTTGCCAATACAAAACCTTTGCTTATTAATTTAGAGCCAATTCCTTTATTACGATATTCCAAAGCAACAGAAATTGGTGCTAATAATAGTGTTTCAGTTTTACCGCTGCAGCTATTGATATGGTTCTTAGTTAGCATAATGTGACCGACCAGTTTATGATTTTCTTCAGCTACTAAGGCAAGCTCTGGAATATAGTTGACGCTGCTGCGCAATTGATTGACAAAGTCTTGCTCCTTGCCATTGGAAACTTTTGCAGTTTCAAATGCAACTTTAACCAAGTCATATATCTGCTCAAAATCATCTTGTTTTTCCTGTCTGATTGTAATATTCATTTTTAATACCTCCAATATTAGTTGTAACCACTAATCTTCGGGAGGCAATACAGTTTATTATATTTGTATATACCTCCCTTTTAATACCAACTCTGGTGCTATCAACTTAAACATAAGACATCTCCTTTTCATATAGAAAATCTTAATTTCAGTATTCAATGCCGAATATGTATACTTGATTATAATTTATTACATGCTTATTGTACCATTAGTTCTATATAGTGTATATAGCCATTCAAAGGCAAAGCAGTGCAATCTACGTTTGCTAAGATGACGATACGAAAAAGGAAGGACGTCAAGACCTTCCCTTAATTTCTCACATATTACATCCAATATTTTGGTAGCGCATACCCGAGCCGTACTTGTCCCCTCTCACTAACGATAGAAGTGTTGAAGAGTAGAGAGGAACTGTATAAGTTATAAGATAGTAAAAGATATTGTTTTGATTTTTTATTAAATGAGGAGTGTATTTATTGTAATGCAAATATAAAAAACTACTAATGACCCGGTATGTGCTGGGTATCTTGCTTCATTAAAACTTAAGAACTTTGTGCTTGTCACTGTTGAGATTTTTGTTTGCGTAACTAATATAATGTGATTAGCATAAATTGAATAAATCTTACTTTTGTCTAATAGTTTTATAGGAGTGGTTTTAATGTATAACAGTGATAATATAACCTGTAAGAGGATAGAAAGGTTAATTTCAGAATCAGAAAGTTATGTAAGATTTTTATATGTAACACCATGTATATATACTAGGAATATGCTTTTATACCAACTTGAGTCAAAAATATGTGAGATTGGTTTTTTAAGTAGTATGTTATGTAGCAAAGCAAATCAAATAAAAAGTAATCATGTAGTAATGCCACAGCTGAATCAGCAGACTCAAGAGAGCCTGCAGAACCAGCAGAATCAAAGAGAATTCACGCAACAAGAGTTGGCAAAATATAACGGGCTAGATGGAAATCCTGCTTACGTTGCTGTAAATGGAGTAGTATATGATGTGACAAATAACGCTGCATGGGCCGCTGCTTCACACTTCGGTCTTACAGCAGGAAAGGATTTAACAAGTGAGTTTGCATCATGCCATGCAGGGCAGACAATATTGAATAAATTAAAGGTAGTAGGGAAGCTGATTTAATGAGTGATACAAGAGTATGTCCGGAGTATGCTGCCCGTCTTGAAACTGCAGCAGAACTAGTAAATAAGGTTAGGGAAGAAATAAGAAAGGGTGTTTTGGTTAAGAGAAACTTAGTGTGGTTAGAATTGACTGGTTGTTCAGGTAATATTATATCTCTTTTGGACGGCTCTAATCCCGACTTTAAGTATTTGATTTCACAGATGGCAAACTTTATTTATGACAACAGCCTGATGGCTGCCGAAGGCGAAAAAGCCATGGAGCAGTTGTTTAGTATTAGAGACAAAGAATATATACTTGCTGTGGAAGGAGCTGTGGCAACCAAAAACAATGGTCTTTACAACATTATTGGTCGCTGGAAAGGAGAACCAATTACGGCTCTTAAAGCTATCGAGTTGTTTGGAAAAAGAGCCACACATGTTATCGCACTAGGCGCTTGTGCAACTCATGGTGGTGTATCTGCTGCAAGACCAAACCCTTCAGAATGTGTCAGTGTGCAAAGTGTATTAAAACGAAAGGTCATAAAACTTCCTGGCTGCCCATGCCACCCGGACTGGTTCTTAGGAACGCTGGCACATATACTTCTATATGGTGAGCCTGAGCTTGACAGTAAAGATAGACCGTTATTGTTTTATAGCACCCTTATTCATGATAGATGCCCTAGGAGATCTTTTTTTGACCAGGGAATATTTGCATCAAAACTAGGTGAGAGTACATGTATGTTTAAGCTTGGTTGCAGGGGACCTGTTACTCGTGTCGATTGTCCGATACGACAGTGGAATCAGTACGTGAACTGGCCAATAGAAGATGATACTCCTTGTATTGGTTGTGCTCAGTTCGGCTTTCCAGATCGTATGGAGCCATTCATCACATATAACACTACGAGAGGGGTTAGAAATGTCAAAGAGGATAGTAATAAATCCGGTTACACGAATTAGCGGATTCATGGAGATAGATGCTATAATTGAAAATAATATTATAATTGAGACGAAAACCGAAGGTCTTCTTTTTCGTGGGTTTGAGAAGATGTTAAATGGGAGAAATCCATTTGATGCAGTGTACTTTACCCAACGTATTTGTGGGATTTGTTCAACCGCACATTCAATGGCATCGACTCTTGCTCTAGAATCTGCTATGGGTGTTGTTCCTTCTGAGCAGGGAAGATACCTCCGGGATATCCTTCATGGTTGTGAGTATCTTCAGAATCATATAAGGCACTTTTATCAATACACTATCCCGGATTTTGTAAAGCTTCCTGAAAACTACCCTCTCTTTACAACAGACCAACATGATTTCAGGATTCCAAAACAAAAGAATGACCAAATAGCCGAACATTATTTTGAGTCACTTGATATAAGCCGAAGCGCTCATGAGATGCTGGCTGTACTAGGAGGAAAAGCGCCACACAATCATGGGATTTTTGTCGGTGGGATTACTACACAGGCAACAACCGATAAGATTATAAAAATCAAATCTATTTTACATACCATAAGACAATTCATAATTAACAAGATGATACCGGATGCATACATAATTGCTCATTATTATAGTGATTACTATAGTATAGGACGAGGGTACGGGAATCTTCTTAGCTACGGCTGCTTTGACAGATACAAAGAATTGGGAACGTTATATGTAAATCCTTTAGTGTACTTAGATGGTAAGATTAGCACCTTTGATTCTGAGGGAATAACTGAAGAGATAGACTATTCTTGGTATAAAAGCCAGGCAGATGCTTATAAGCCTTTAGAAACAATTCCAGATGCGGATATGAACAAAAAAAATGCATATTCATGGGTTAAAGCACCAAGATATTTTGATAAGCCTTTTGAGGTTGGACCGTTGGCAAGGCAGTGGTTAAGTGGAGAATACAGGAAAGGTATATCCACTATGGATAGAACAATAGCAAGAGTTTTAGAGGCGAAAAAAATAACCGAAGTACTGAACACGCTTCTTCAAAGCCTTATTCCCGGAGTAACTGTGCAGGAGGAATACCGCATTCCAGAGACTGCTGTAGGTACAGGTCTTATTGATACAACCAGAGGAGCTCTAGGACATTGGATAAAGATTAATAACAGCGTAATATCGTTTTACCAGGTAATTACCCCAACAGCATGGAATCTCTCTACCCGCGGGAATAATGGATTGCCGGGTACGTCAGAGCAAGCTTTAATAGGTACGACTGTAAAGGATGTCAATAATCCTGTGGAACTGGGAAGAATAATCCGTTCATTTGATCCTTGTGTATCCTGTGCAACCCACGTATATTCACAGGGAGATCATGTTAAGAGTATACAGGTCGTGCAATGAAAGAGGTACTTGTACTTGGCATCGGAAACAGGTTAATGATGGATGATGGAATCGGTGTGTACGTGATAGAAGAGTTAAATAAAAGAAACACAAATCCCGACATCAGATATGTTGTTGGAGAAACGGATATTTATTTTTGTCTGAATCAAATCAAAGAGGCATCATGCCTTATCATTGTAGATGCTGCGCATTTTGATAATGAACCAGGGAGTGTAAGTACCATTCCACTCCAACAAGTTTTTAAGAATCAGATACAACCAATATCTATTCATGATTCTCATTTGCTCAACGAAATGATAATGGAAGGCAAAAGCTTTGAAGGAATGCTTATTGGCATTGAGCCATATGAAATAAAATATGGTATAGGATTGTCAATAGCTCTTCAAGACAAGTTCCCAGAAATTGTTGACAAAATTGAAAGAATAATAGTGTCTTATACATTTAATAGCATTATAAAACCTGGATAAGAACTTTTCTGCCTTATTCTTCATAGAGTAATTATGCAGTATTATTAATCCAAAATCACTAGAATCGACAGATGGCGGTACAACTGACAGATGCTACAGTTCTTGTGCAGGGAAATTAATTATGAAACGACTGAATCCAGATAAGTTGAATGTAGAATTTAGACCTGGCGCAGCTTCCGCATCCGCTTTAGTTTGATGAACTGTGCCATATGGATGTTGAGGTGGTGCATAAATAGATTACAATTTGAGGGGCTTATTGCCTGTGTTGATTAGATTATGCCATTTGCCCGCAGGTATGATAAAGGCATAATCATCATAGGCTCTTCTTTAGAAATCCAAACTATCTTTTTCTATTACCCATTTTGACAAGTCCTTGACCTTGTTCAATACGTATGAATTGGTCAAGGTTGGGATAAATTTCCAAACTCGACAATGGGGACGGTTCTGATTGATACACATATAAGTAGCTGCTAGTCTTTATTGGGCTGACAGAGCTCTGTTTGAGTAGCTACTGTAACAAGAGCTTGCCCTACAGCAATTAACAGATTTCCCAGAGCATTTTGTTCATCTACCGTTAAATCTTCAGATAGAGCAACACCTATTAAATTTGCCACTATTGCAAACTCTTTTGGAGGCAAACAACATAAGAATGACATTTTGTTTCTCCTAAACAATTTTTTATATCATAATATTTTCTTAAATTTTAAATGTGCACACTTGGGGTGACACTAGGGACGGTTTGAAGTGACAACAAATACCCGAACCGTACTTGTGTCCCCTCTCACTTTTTATTGAGGTGGATAAGAGCATGGGGAGCTGTATAATTCTTAATTAAGATTCAAATTTAAATTTCTCACAAACCTCATTCAAATTGTCATCTTCAAGGGATGTTAACAGCATCCTGTCACCGGCATTAATTAAAGTTTGGCCTTTTGGTGCTACGTAATGATCCGCTTGTTTTATTGCAACAATTCTTATATGGTGGGGCAACCCGAGTTCGGATATTCTTTTCCCAATCGCCGGAGAATCACTAAGTACATATACTCCAAGTATTGGCATATCACTAAGCTCATCCATATATTGGCTAAAAGTTTGCATAATTGGTTTATCATCTTCTTTTTCAATTACTCCTAAATGCTTGGCGAGAGGCTTTAAGTTAATACCCTGGAATAAAACCGAAGTTAGCGCAATAAAAAATACCATATTAAAAATTTCATGAGCAAACGGTAATCCGACTGTAAGTGGATAGGTAGCAAAAACTATTGAAGCTGCTCCACGAAAACCAACTAGACTAACAAATAATTGTTCTTTAATAGGTATTTTAAATAGTGATAGTATAGGCATTACTGCAATGGGTCTGATGATAAATATTAGTATAAGTGAAATAATTATACCGCTTATCATAACAGGAACCAATTGGCTTGGGAATACCTGAAGACCCAGTGTCACAAATAGTATTATCTGCGCAATCCATGACTGGACTTCAAAGAAATGTACAAAACGTGTTTTTTGTATAAAACTTGTATTTCCAATTATAAAACCAGCGATATAAACTGCTAGAAAGCCGTTACCTCCAATAAGCGATGCTATAGAGTATGTAAACAGCAAAAGAGATATACCTACAATAAGATACATACCTTCTACACTCAAACGCATACGATTTAGCATTTGTACGGTAATGAATCCCAATGCAATACCAATAATTGCACCAAAACCGAACTGCTTTACAAACAATAAAATATAATTTAATACACTATCCTGTGGGTTTGTGATTATTCCCAACATAGTAATGGTTAACATATAGGCCATTGGGTCATTAGAGCCACTTTCAAATTCTAAAAGCGAAGCAACTTTGCTCTTAAGCCTCGATTTTTGAGTTCGGAATACTGAAAAAACTGCAGCCGCATCAGTTGATGATACAATAGCACCAAGTAAAAGCCCATATAGAAGAGGTATGCCAAGAATAAAACTGGTAACTACTCCCACTAAAAATGCAGTCAGAAACACACTAACAGTGGAAAGCAATAAACCACTGGAAATAATTGGCTTTGCAGACCTCCACCGCAAATCCATTCCTCCAGAAAAAATTATGAAACACAAAGCAATATTTCCAATTTCTCTTGTGAGAAAAGGATTATCAAAATGTATCCCAAAGATTCCTTCAGAGCCAAGTATCATACCAATCCCGATAAAGAATACCAGAATAGGAACTCCAAAGTACGTTAAGTATCTACTGGCAAACACACAAAACAGCATAAGTAATGTAATTATTATAGTAAGTTCATGTATTGACATAGCCTATTTATTCTCCTTAAACAAGCACAAGAAATAAGGGTTTTCTAAGCTCTTACGGATATAATTGATTAATCCTTAATATGGAAATGATATTAATAAACCTATTATCTAAACTATTCTACACTATAAGCAATAAGTTAACAATATAGGGGAATATCAGGAAGATGTATAATAATGCAAACTATACTGTATTATTTTCCTAGAATTATATACATTATTTAGTTATATTGGGTGACAACAAAGGAGGATTACTCTGCAGAGTTAAGTATGGAGGATACTCTCATGACAGGGCGGCCACGAAGAATCAAGGTTTAGGAATAGGGATATAAGGGATTATCCCAAACTTTACTCAATAGAAAAAAACCCAAGTTGTTGATACAACTGGGTTTCAAACTTAATGGTAGCGCATAGGGGAATCGAACCCCTGCTACCGCCGTGAGAGGGCGGCGTCCTGACCGCTAGACCAATGCGCCATGTAAATGGCTGCGGGACTAGGATTCGAACCCAGACAGAATGATCCAGAGTCATCCGTGCTACCTTTACACAATCCCGCAGCGTCTAGTGCAAAGGATATTATAGCATGTCTGAAATGGTGAATCAAGTGCTAAGACATTTTTTTTGAGCTTTGAATGAAAATTTTATTCTATGTGTGTTAGGTATATGCTAAAATAAAATTATGTAAGGTACTTACTCAATCAAATCCAATCCCACTCTTGCAAAATTTTTAATTTATCCCAAAAACGATTTAATTTCATCGAAAGTATATAGAGGAAAGGAGGTACAGGCTTAAGCAGGATCTTGTGTACTGTTACGTAGTTTAATATTAAATAAAAACATACATAGGAGGTAAAAAAATGGTAAGATTATTTGTTCTTGTGCTTTGTGTAGTATTCACCATGTGTTCCTTTGCAAGTTTTGCAGAGACTTCTACTGCAGCTGCACCGGATGTAGAGGCAGTAACCGACACCATGTCTGCTGAAGAGCTGGTGAAGGTGGTAGTAGAGGAGGAAGAGGTATCTGAACAAGAAGTGGAAGCACTTGTCAAGATTGAGGGGATTGAAGAACTTGAGGCCGAACAGAATTCAGTAATATCTGAGGTATATGATGTAACAGAAATTAATGCTGAAAATGCCCTTGTGGTTCTTACTGCAATCAAAAAGTATCTGACAGTCAGGGACAAGTATTATAGAAATGTACTGCTCAAGTTAAGGGTTATCAGCAGTCTTGAAAACAAGACTCTGGCCAAAAAAGCTATAGTAAGATTCGAGAGAATGTTTGAGAGACAGAAAGAACTTGACAGGAAAATCCACCATAAGATTGAGAGAGTACTGAAATACATAAAGAGTCACGGTAATAAACTAAGCAAAAATCAGAGAGTGGCTTTAAGAACACAGCTTAAGCCTGTATTGACAAAGTACTATAAGCATAGGCAGTTGATTATTCATATTCACAACACTATTAAGAAACTTAAGCTTGCCCTCCATAAGGAACAGGTAGTTAAGCTCAGACAGTTTGCAGCACAGCTTGAAAAGGCAAAGAAATTCAATGCCGCTTTGAAGCTTTATGAAGAAGCTTTAAAGAACGGAGATTCGGACAGGGAAATGTACAGAAAGATAGGAGATATCAACAAGAGGATAGGTAAGAAGTCACCAGGCATCTATGTTGGAAAGAAAAGGGTGCAGACCAGAGTTGAACCCTTGATAAGGAAGGGAACGACGCTCATACCGCTCAGAGCAGTATCTGAGTCCCTTGAGGCCGATGTGAAATGGGACGGAAAGACCAAGACTGTCACAATCACAAAGGGCGACAAGGTAATAGAGTTGAAGCTCAGGAGCAGTGTGATAAAGGTTAACGGTGTTGAAAAGACCATAAGCCAGCCGGCAGATATTATCTCCGGCACAACCATCGTACCCCTCAGGGTGGTATCCGAGACACTGGATGCCAAGGTTGGATACGATAATGAGACCAAAATCATAACGGTTGAAGACAACTTTACAGCACCTGAAGGAACAATTGATGTAGGAGAGGCTGCTGGAAGCGGATTGATATCGGGAGAAGAAGTAGTAACTGATGTAACCGGTGAGCAGGCTGCAGAAGAACTTCTTGCAGGAGAAGAGAACTAATAGGTTCTGACACAGGAAAGGACCCGCATTTCGATATGCCGGGTCCTTTTCTACTGTATTAAAACCCCGATGGTATGGTAAAATGTTTATCAAAAATGGAAAGGAATTGCTATGGAAAACCAACTACCTGTTAGAAAAAATGAAAAATATATTCTCGATATCGTTGACCAGGGTCATGAGGGACAGGGAGTAGGAAAGCTAAATGATTTCACAGTATTTGTTGAAGGGGCTTTAACCGGGGAAAAGGTTGAGGTGAAAGTCCTGAAAGTAACACCCTCACATGCATTCGGCAAGCTCGAAAGGGTCTTAAGAGCTTCCCCTGAACGGAACCAGCCTTTTTGCAGTGTGTTTGCAAGGTGTGGAGGATGCCATCTACAGCATATGTCGTACCCGGCACAGCTTGAATTCAAAACCAGAAGGGTAAGGGAAGCTGTGCGCAGGATTGGAGGACTGGAAGGTGTTCAAATCAAGGATGCCATTGAAATGGATAGTCCTCTCAACTACAGGAATAAGGCACAGTACCCTGTTGGCTTGCAGGGCGGACAGGCAGTCATAGGGTTTTATGCGGGAAGGACCCATGAAATCATCTCCGGAAGCGGATGTGCCGTCCAGCACCAGACAGGCCTGAAACTGGCTGAGATAATCAGAGACTTTATCAAGGAAAAAGGAATACCGCCTTATGATGAGAAGACAGGCAAGGGAATCATAAGGCATATTGTTACGCGCATAGGTTTTGCTACCGGTGAGAGCATGGCGGTGATAATAGGAAATGCGGCAAAGCTGCCACATGAGGCTGCGCTGGTGGAATATGTGAGGCAGAGGATGCCGGAGATAACCGGCATAGTCTATAATATAAACAGGAAGAACACTAACGTTATAATGGGAGATAAAAACATCGTACTTTTCGGGAGGGGATACATAACTGATAGGATAGGGGAACTGAAATTCAAAATATCTCCCAACTCATTCTTCCAGGTGAATCCGGTCCAAACTCAAGTCTTATATGAAAAGATATTGGAATATGCCCAGTTGAGTGGTGATGAAGTAGTATTTGACCTGTACTGCGGTACAGGCTCCATATCGCTTTATACGGCGAGTAAGGCAGGAAAGGTTTTGGGTATCGAGAATGTAGAAGCTGCGGTCAGGGATGCAAAGGAGAATGCAGAGCTTAATGGAGCCGTAAATGCAGAGTTTATCTGCGGCGATGCTGAAAAGGTTGTGCCGGAGATGTATGCAGAGGGTATTCTGGCCGATGTAGTGATAGTTGACCCGCCCCGTAAGGGCTGCGACAGGAGGCTGCTTGAAACAATAGGTGAAATGAAGCCGGAGAGAATTGTATACGTAAGCTGCAATCCAGCAACCCTCGCCAGGGACCTTGGGATATTAAACAGTATGGGATATGAGGTGAAGGAAATCCAGCCGGTCGATATGTTCCCGCACACGTATCATGTGGAGTGTGTAGTAAGACTACAAAAGAAGTAATCACGGAAATCTTAGTATTCAAGCGGTCTGCGAAGTTTTTTAGCTTTAGTGCTGATGGAGATGATTTTAGGAATAAAGAGCAAATAAATGGGGTGGAGGTATGTGTCGCTATAGTGACATCGTGTAAGTAAACATGTCCACCGACGTAATATATTAGTTTAAGAAAAGGCTACAATAACCAACTGTACAGTTGGTTATTGTAGCCTTTTTTTTGATAAAATACATAGCTACAAAATGACCAAAAATAGAATAATAAGGCTTTGCTATAACTCCAAATTCTCTTTTCTTATCTGTTATTAGGTTGGTGTCCTTTTGCATATTTCGGACTTGCTCTACCTTAAGTCGGATGCACTCATTATTTATATCCATAATATTTTTGACATTATAAGAAGGATTTGGCAGTTATGTGTCGAATTCATACGGTAAACTTTACCAAGTAAAATATAGTCTTGTGAAAATATTGAAACGTGAAGTTAGTACTTTTTTAAAAAATGAAGGAGTCAAATATATAATGTGGATTGACAATGCATCAAAAATTGACATGTTGGCTTATTATCCTTATTCAGAACTTTTAATGGACATAATTCGTAATGAACGAATGCAACCATTAACAGTAGGTCTATTTGGAAGTTGGGGAATTGGTAAATCTACATTGCTTCAGATACTGGAAAATGATATTAATGGTGCTTCAGATGATAAAGGACTATTTTGTATAAACCTAAATGCATGGAGTTTTGAAAACTATGATGATGCAAAAACAACAATAATGGAAAGCTTACTTAATGCACTTCAAGGAAATGAGACTTTTGTAAAGAGAGCCGGAACAGAAATAATTAATTTATTAAAGAGAGTTAATTATATGAAGCTTGCAGCCGGTGCTGTTAGAACAGGAATTCCATTAGCAATAAGTTTGGCAACTGCAAATCCAGCACCAATATTGCTTAGTTTGCCTAAAACAGCTTGGGATTCTATTATTAAAAAGCCTAAAGAATCTATTGATAAAATTTTTGATGAGGCTTCTTCATTTAAAAGTAATTACATAAAAGATATGGAATCAACCAGTATAATAGAAAATGTAAGATTGTTTCGACAAGAATTCTCACAAATGATTGGTAAATTAAAAGTAAAGAATCTAGTTGTTCTAATAGATGATTTGGATCGCTGCAATCCGGACAGGATAATAGAGATTTTAGAAGCAATAAAATTATTTCTTTCAGTAGAAAAAACAACATTCATTATTGCTGTTGATGAAAGAGTTGTAAAGTATGCAATTAAAGAGAAATATCCAGTGCAGTCAGATGATTCTACAAATATTTCAAAAGATTATATTGAGAAAATAATTCAACTACCAATACGATTGCCGGAACTATCTTCGATTGATGTGGAAAACTATTTGATGCTATTAGTTTATGAAATGTATTTGGGTGATAAATTCAAGAGCGTTGTTAGTAAAGTGTATGAGGATGGTGTTTTATTTAATCAACAGCTTATTACATCAAATCAGATAGACGAATATTGTAAAAATATTGATTATAAGTCAAATGAACTGATTCAGCTCAGAAATACCATAATAAGCATTAAAAATGTAGTGGCAGATTCACTAAAAGGAAACCCAAGGCAAGCTAAAAGATTTTTGAATATGTTTTTTGTTCGCAAAAAGCTTGCTGGAATTTATTATAAAGGTGAAAATGCCATAAAAGATGAAATTTTAGCTAAGCTCATGGCTTTAGAATACATAGACAAACAAAAATTTCAAGAGTTATATAATTGGTATCAAGAATCTACTGTTGGAATAGAAAAACTAGAGAAATTATATGGAATTGTATCTTTGGATAAAGAACCAGAGAATGAATTCTCTTCATGGAATAACGATCAACTTAAAAAATGGGTAATGGCTGAACCTCAGGACATTTACAGTATGGATTTATCAAAATATTTCTACGTAAGCAGAGATGTTCTTAAAGAAAAAACGTACAGTTTGGATATGCTTACTGCAGAAGATAAAGAGACAATAGCACATTTAATCAAAAACAGAGAAGATGCAACCATTCAGAAAGGAATAATTACCAAGATATTACTGCTTGACAAAGAGCGAAAAAATAATTTGGTTAAAGCTATTTATGAGTTATTCAAGAAAAATACATTGGGGTTACTTACTCTGTGTATATTATTCGATCTTGATAGTTCAATAAGGTATGAAATAGCCAGTATAGTTGTGCAAATCGACACTAAAACGCTTAATGTTGCAGAAGTTGGATTCTTGCAATCGATGTACAGAAAAGATGAAGGCAGCATTAAACAATGTATTGAAGAGCTAAAAAGCAAAGGAAA
>JAWLGL010000216.1:0-3463 GCA_041685035.1 Clostridia bacterium | reverse complement strand
TATACTTTTGATGTGAGCTAACAAAGAAATGGGGCAGCTATTTTGCCCCATTTCCACTTTTTATTCTTTTCAATCTTTCCGCAGCATCCATTTCATATCCATTTGATGTAGGTATATAGTATCTCGTTCCAACCATCTTGTCAGGTAAATATTGCTGTTCGACATAATTATGATCATAGTCGTGAGCATATTTATATTCTACCCCATACCCAAACCCAGACAGCTGTGGTTTTACAGCATTTCGCAGATGGAGTGGAACCTCACCTGTATCTTTAGTTCGTACGTCATCAAGCGCTTTATTGATTCCCAAATAGCTTGCATTGGACTTTGGACATGTGGCAACCATGACTGCAGCCTCTGCAAGGATTATTCTTGCCTCAGGCATCCCAACCATGTGAACAGCCTGGGCAGCAGACACAGCAACTGCAAGGGCCTGTGGTTCTGCCATTCCTACATCCTCTGCGGCGCATATTACTATCCTGCGCGCAAGAAACATAGGGTCCTCTCCGGCATACAGAGCACGTGCCAGATAGAATAATGCGGCATCAGGGTCGCTTCCCCTCATTGATTTGATAAATGCGCTGATATTGTCATAGTGCGCGTCACTGCTTTTGTCATATGTAATAATATGCCTCTGCATGCATTCCTGAAGCACCTCTCTATCAACCTTTATTTTCCCATCTGGGTCAACAGGTGTTGTAAGCGCAGCAAGTTCCAGAGCATTAAGCGCCCTTCTGGCATCTCCGTTTGACATTTGAGCAAGAATACCTAGAGCATCCCCGTCTATGCTTATATTTAGCTTCCCAAGTCCTCTATCACTATCAACCAGAGCATTTTTAAGTATCTTAGTAATATGTTCGTTGTTTAAAGGCTCAAGCTTTATAACGGTTGACCGGGAATTCAAAGCCTTATTAACTTCGAAGAACGGGTTTTCAGTAGTTGCGCCTATTAGAATAATGGTTCCATTCTCAACAAATGGTAGAAGTGCATCCTGCTGGAGTTTGTTGAATCTATGTATTTCATCAATAAACAATACAACCTTTCCGGATGCATTAAGGAGTGGATTTACAGCTTCCTCCACAATTGATTTGATTTCTGAAACACCTGAAGTTACGGCATTTATTTTTTTAAACTTATTCTTGGTTGTAGAAGCAATTACTCTTGCAAGAGCTGTCTTGCCACAGCCCGGAGGCCCCCATAAAATAATTGAGGACAGCTTATCAGCCTGAATCAACCGGTTCAGCAGTTTTCCTTCAGCAAGAACATGCTCCTGCCCTACAAACTGTTCGAGACTGCTTGGACACATTCTGTAAGCTAATGGTTCTTTTTTACCCATCAATTATACCTCAAAAACATAAGAATCATTTTCAATTATAATATACGGTCACGCTTCTAGCCTAGCCTTTGCTGTATTACATCTGCAAGCTCCCTTGCCCTTTGCTCAATATACTGAGCATCCTTACCCTCAATCATTACCCTTACAAGAGGCTCAGTACCTGAAGGTCTTATGAGGACTCTACCTTCACCTTCGAATTCACTTTCCAGCCTGCTAATCATGCCGGCAATAACATCATCCTTCAGATAATTATTTTTCTTCTGGTTACTTACCTCGGCATTAATCAGAACCTGAGGATACACCTGCATAACTGAGACGGCTTCAGACAGCTTCACACCTATGTTCCTCAGAATGGAGGCAAGCTGAAGGCCAGTTAGTATTCCGTCACCTGTAGTATTATAGTCAAGGAAAATTATGTGCCCCGACTGCTCGCCTCCAAGCATGAATCCTCCTTCCAGCATCTGCTCAAGTACATACCTGTCTCCAACCTTGGTTTTATAAAGTCTGATGTCGTTCTTCTTTGCAAATATGTCAAACCCCAGATTACTCATGACTGTGGCAACAATTGTATCATCCTTAAGCCTTCCCGATTCCTTAAGATACTTCCCGCATATTGCCATAATCCTGTCGCCGTCAATAAATTCTCCTCTCTCGTCAACTGCAAGCATCCTGTCTGCATCACCGTCAAACGCCAGTCCAATATCCAGAGAATTTTCGACCACAAACTTCTTTAGGCCCTCGATATGTGTTGATCCACAATTGTCGTTTATATTTATACCATCTGGAGAATCATTAATTACCTTTACTTCAGCCCCAAGTTCCCGGAAAACTATGGGTGCAACCTGGTATGATGCTCCATTGGCGCAGTCCAGTCCGATTTTCAATCCGTCAAGCTTATATTCTCCCGTACCTTTAAGGAATTCCTTGTAATCGTCAAGGGCTTTTCCGCGCACTCTTGCCTTACCTACTTCTCTTCCCGTGACTTCAGGCAGTTCCTGGCTGCCATCCAGTACTATCGACTCAATCCTCTCTTCAATCTGGTCGGGAAGCTTGAAGCCTTTATTATCAAAATACTTTATTCCATTAAACTCATAAGGGTTGTGTGACGCTGAAATCATTACTCCTGCATCTGCACCATAAAGCCTGACCAGGTATGCAACAGCCGGCGTAGGAATTACTCCAAGCAGTTCAACCTCCGCACCCACTGAGCAAAGGCCTGCAACAAGTGCCGCCTCAAGCATATCACCCGACAATCTTGTGTCCTTCCCAACAATTATCCTGGGTTTATGTCTTACTTCAGCAGACAGCACAAATGCTCCTGCACGGCCTATCTCAAAAGCCAGATTTGGCGTAAGCTCTTTGTTTGCTACTCCTCTAACACCATCAGTTCCAAACAATCTTCCCATTGAGCATCCTCCCGGGTTTATCATTTAAATTAACTAATAATTTCAATTAACCATTCCAGAAATCTATTATATTCCTATGCAGATTATTTAACAACAAAAAAAATGGCAGTACTGCCATAATACTATCATTACTCAAGCTTTTGGGAATATATAATATTAGTAATAAAGCGCTCTTTTTATTTCAGGCATTGAAGCAATAGCAGCCTGATACCCTCTCTCAATACATTCAGGGATTCTTGATGCTTCAAGTAATTTGACATCATATACTTCAGGCAGAATTACGTAGTCAGCATCCTTCACCAGCCATTTTGAAATCTGGTATGCCATAATATCCACAGACTGTACTGCAATCTCCAGTATATTGTCTATCTCTTCATTTGACTTTCCAACATATCCCAGATTAACGGCAAGCACCCTGTTTGCGCCCATAGCTCTTAATACTTTTACCGGTATATTGTTCCTTATTCCTCCGTCAACCAGCCTCTTTCCCTTCACCATACAGGGCTTGAAAAGCACAGGATAGGACGAGCTGGCTCTTACTGCAGTTGCAAGGTCAATATCATCGTAATATTCAATATCACTCTTTTGTACCAATCCCCGCTTATCTGAAACAAAAAATATGGTTTTAGCGGAATTAATGTCTACTGCCGGGATTGCTACAGGGATTTTAGTATCTTTAATGTATTTGCAGCCTTTATCACTGCAGTATTTATCGATTATC
>JAWLGL010000215.1:0-3464 GCA_041685035.1 Clostridia bacterium | reverse complement strand
CTTGACACTATTACCATTTTCACATAAAAGAAAGGGAGAGATTCTCCCTTTCTTCAGTACTACTCGATTCAAGCTGATTAGTTGATTAACAGACACCCTTTCCCAAGCCGCCGAAGCCATTACAGCAGAAAAGCAGTGCCAGTACAGCCAGTATGCATAGGCAGTTATCTCCACCGAAGAAGTTCCCAAAATCAAAGCCGTCACCGCAGAAGCAGCACAGTAGAATTATCAGGATGATGATACACAAGCAGTCGTTATTGAAGAAAGTATTACCACAAGTCATCAATGATTCCTCCTTACACTAAATTAATATATCTTATGCTAAAGAGTACAGATAAGTTACAATGACTATGGCAGTAGACAGGCAGGGACACACAAAAAGGAGCAAAAAATAATCTTTGCTCCCTACTAATCAATAATTATAATCTGGTTCAGATTAATCCAATTACATAAGGGTGGACTGGGTAATCTTCTTATATTGGTCTCTGGTAATCAAGCCTTTTTCAAGTGCATACTTCTCAAGTTCGCCTGGTCCCCAGTTAAATGAATGCTTACCCTGAGTTTCCCTGTATTTTTCAAAATCCTGCCTCAGCCTGATGAAGGCCTCCCTATTAATAAAATCGGTTAGAAAGAAGTATTTACTCTGCATTATTCTCCACTTCCTTTTAAGCACTACATTTCATTTTAACAGAATCCAGGGAAAAATCAATACATTTTAAAGAGGAGTATCATGGCGTGGCTTGATATGGGACTTGTGATATGACTTGTCCACAGGTAAAAAGAAGACTAATTCATTTTCTCAAGAATAGTAGCATACCAGGTTGGAATAAGTATGATTATAAGGTATAAATTTTGAGAAACGAGAAAAAGGAGGGGTATAGCCTTTAAAAACTTTCAAAGGCAGATTTTTGGTAATGCGAACCACTATTTGGTTATGCAGGTCGGTTAATGAATAAGGATTATTGAACAGGGAGGATGAAAAGAAAGTGCAGGATTATATTCAGAGAAGGGTATTAGATGTTACACACTATGTGTTGGAATCGCGGTGTACAGTTAGGCAGGCGGGAGAGGAATTCGGGATAAGCAAGAGTACTGTTCACAAAGATTTAACCGAACGTCTCCCTACCCTGGACAGAAAACTGGCATCCAGGGTACGGAAAGTACTGGATTATAACGCAAGCCAAAGGCACATCCGTGGAGGTGAAGTAACCAGAAAGAAGTATTCGAACACCAAGTAGCAGAATCGGGGCATTTCCCCGATTCTTGCATATTTATGACGATTTATCTATAAATTATTATTAATTTCTCATATTTTGATAATTATTCTATTTTAAATCATATTGTAATAATGTATAATTAACGTGAAAAAAAAAAACAGGCGGTGGTGTCTCAATGTGGGTTTATTGGCTTGTAGCTGCAGGGCTTTTGTTTGTTGGAGAAATCCTTACGCCAAGTTTTATTCTTCTTTGGTTTGCAATCGGAGCTCTTGCAGGTTCATTGGCTGCATTTCTGAATTTGCACCTTTACGTTCAGATAGCAGTGTTCATTATTGCTTCAACGCTACTCCTTATATTTACCCGTCCAATACTCAAGAAAACCCTAAAGGCAAATGATACTCCCAGCAATGTATATGCTCTTACAGGCAAAAGGGGTATAGTTATTCAGGAGATAAAAAACGTGCTTGGGCAGGGACAGGTTAAGATTGGCGGGGAAATCTGGATGGCCCAGTCTGAAGACAGCAGGGATATTCAGGTTGGTGCGGAGGTTGAAATTCTTAGAGTAGAAGGAGTAAGGCTTATAGTAAATCAGGTGGTAAAAAGTAAAATAAAAGAGGGGGTTGTGAACTAAATGTTTCCTACTTTTGCTGTAATTGCTGTAATTGTTGTATTCATAATAGGTATTAACTCAATAAAGATTGTCAGGCAGGCCGAGGTCCTCATAATTGAGAGGCTTGGCAGATTCCACAGGGTTGCTGACCCGGGTTTGAACATTATTATTCCTTTCTTCGACAGCGTAAGGGCAATAATCAATATGAAACAGCAAACCATGGATATCCCTCCCCAGGGGGTAATTACAAAGGATAATGTAACAATAACCATTGATACGGTTGTTTTCTTTCAGATAACCGACCCTATCAAAGCAGTTTATGAGATTGATTCCCTCCATAGGGGTATTTCATACCTTGCAATAACCACAATTCGTGACATTATTGGCAAGATGGACCTGGATAGTACCTTCAGCTCACGAGATAGTATAAATACACAGCTCAGGCTGATTCTTGACGAAGCAACTGATAAGTGGGGATGCAAGGTGGATAGGGTTGAAGTCAAGGATATCAAGCCGCCGGCAGATATAAGGGACGCTATGGAAAAGCAGATGAATGCCGAAAGAACGAAGAGGGCATTGATACTACAGGCCGAAGGGGAGAGACAGAGCCTGATTACAAGGGCTGAAGGTGAGAAGCAGTCAACTATTCTGATAGCTGAAGCCGAAAGGGAAGCCAACATCAGGCGAGCCCAGGGTATTAGGGAGGCAAAAGTCCTTGAAGCCACCGGTGAGGCAGAGGCAATACTGAAGGTTGCTGAGGCGAGAGCAAAGGAAATTGAATTTGTATATGGAGCCATTAAGACTGCTAAACCGGATGAAAAACTGATTGAAATCAAGGCACTGGAAACACTCCAGAAGGTTTCAGAAGGAAGCGCAAACAAGGTATTTATACCCTTTGAAGCTACAAAGACCTTATCAAGTCTTGGTGCAATTAAAGAGATTTTTGAACAGACAGGTAAATAAAAGTATACAGCTTAAACAAAACAACTTTTTAACCATGTGTTTCTGTCAGCACATGGTTATTTTTTGCTCTACATAAACTAAAGACACACAGGTGGAGTATGAATATTAAGAAAATTAAATTTTTTTAATAAAATTGACAAGTAATATATTTTTTTTTAGAAAAATGTAGTATAATAATTTTGAAATTTATTCTAAGGGGCGATATGTTTTGGATACCAAGAACAAGATTGAAGTTAAGATTCATGGGAAAGATTATATGGTTAGGGGACTTGAATCTGATGAATATATTCAGAAAGTTGCATTATACATAGATAAGAAAATGAATCAGGTTTCAAAGAACAATTCAAGATTAAACACTGCTATGGTTGCTGTTCTAACGGCCATTAATGTTGCTGATGATTTCTTCAAGACCATGGACAGCCTTGAAAAGACAAAGACAGAGCTTAAGGATAGCAGTGAGGAGCTGGAGAAAACCAAGGCCAGCCTGAAAGATGCGCTTGAAGAGGTTGCAGTGTTAAGAGAAAAGCTTACCGAACAGCAGTTTGAACTTGTGAGAACCAAAACTGAACTGAAAGATTTGCTTACAAATCATCATAGAGTATAGACTCTACAAAAGAAAACGCCTGATTCTGGGCGTTTGTTGTATTATCAGACTGTGCCCTTGTTTGGACAAG
>JAWLGL010000011.1:0-19551 GCA_041685035.1 Clostridia bacterium | reverse complement strand
GATAGAAATACTGAAAATCGATCAGTGGATTGGACTTGTTTCCGCCTGCGCTGTAGCTGAAAAATACCACCAGTATCACAGCGATAATTATTATCCCTACTATACTTCCGATAACCATATTAACCCTCTTTTCATACTGCTCTTTAGAAATTTTCTTTTTCTTTTTATCAATACTCTGTTTCAACCTGACCACCCCTTATGTCTCTCCCACTTCTGTTATTTTAGCACATCAACCATTGCCTTTTCAATATTCCTTAGCTTCTCGTTAAGCGCTAGAATCTCCTTATCCTCTTTCTCTTCCTTTAGCTCCATTTTCAGTATTTCTATCAGTTCATCTAGTTCGTCCCTCAGAGTATGGAGCTGTTCAACAACCGAGAGCCTGATAAACTTCTCTTTGGACCGCTGCAGGGCTTTAAATTCACTCCTGACTAATGCTGGCCCTTCAATATCAAATGATTCTCCCCTATCAGGAATGATACATTCAATACTGTACTTTTCTTCAATTTCACAGGAAAGAATCTTCTGAGCTTCCAGCTCACCGTGAACAAGGAATATCTTTCTGGGTCCTTTCCGAAAATGGCCGAGCCATTCAATCAAGCCCTGTTGATCGGCATGACCTGAGAAACCGTCTATAGAAACAATTCTGGCATTTACCGAGATGTCTTCGCCAAAAATCCTGACCTTCTTTGCCCCATCCAAAATCCTTCTGCCAAGTGTACCTTGCGCCTGATATCCTACAAACAAAATGGTGTTTTCCGGCTTCCAGAGATTATGCTTCAGGTGATGCTTGATTCTCCCTGCTTCGCACATCCCGCTGGCCGAAATTATAACCACGCTCTCCTTAAGGTCATTAAGTGCCTTGGACTCATCTGCGGAACGCGTAAACTTGAGTCCCGGAAAATCAAGGGGATTATCACCATTTCTCATGTAGTTTCTGGTCTCCTCGTCAAAGCAGTCCTCATTCGACCTGAAAATCTCTGTAGCCGACACAGCCAGAGGACTGTCCACAAATATCGGTATATTCTTCAAAGCATCCAGCCTGTCTCCATACCTTTCTCTGTCTTTATGCAGTTCGTATAGTATTTCCTGTGTTCTGCCTACTGCAAAAGAAGGTATTATTACATTGCCCCCGTTATTTATGGTTTCAATAATTGCATTTAAAAACTTTTCAGCCTTCCCGTTATTATCACCGTGCAGCCTGCCGCCGTATGTAGACTCCATTATAAGATAATCAGCATCGTTTACTATACTTGGGTCTTTGAGTATTGGAAGCCCCTTATTTCCAAGGTCACCTGTAAACACCAGCTTGGTCTCGCTCTTTCCTTCCTTTATCCAAGCTTCAATTATAGCAGAGCCAAGCATATGTCCTGAATCTCTGTATATTACACGTATATTCTCATCCAATACAATCTCTTCCTCGTACTTAACCTTTCTGAACAATTTTATAGAATCAATTGCATCCTGCATTGTATATAAGGGCCTGATAGAATGTTTATTCTCTCTCGCCCTCCTTTTATTTATCCATTCAACCTCAGTCTCCTGGATATGCCCGCTGTCCGGAAGCATTACTGCACACAGTTCAGCCGCTGCCTTGGTCGTAATTACTTCTCCTTTAAACCCGTCAACATACAGCTTGGGAATCCTGCCGCTGTGGTCTATATGGGCATGAGTGAGCAGTACATAATCAATATCTGCAGGGTTGAAGGGAAAGTCCTCACAGTTCAGAGTAGTCTCTTTTATATGTCCCTGAAACAAACCGCAGTCGATAAGTATTTTCTTTGCCTTAGTCTCAAGTAGGAAACAGGAGCCGGTAACTGTCCTGGCTGCCCCTAGAAAGGTTAGTTTCATACAATCACTCCTTCGTTTTCATTTGACCCGATTCTAGCCTATAATAATCTAGTTCTCCATCAATCTGGAGGCACCCTAATATTTTGGTCTACCTGTAGTCAACATTGGCACTCCGGGCACGGATTATCAAACTGCTTGATTTTCCGGTCCTGTCAACACCGCTGACTTGGGGTACAACAGTCACTCTGTTTACAAAATCCAGGTCGGTTAGTTCTGAGACTGTCTTTTTAAAACGGTACTTCATATACACCGTCACAACTCTGTTCCTGGGATTCTGTATCTCAAAGTAATATGAATTTGAGTTGGTGTTGCCTGAAGGAACAGGGATAGATGTACCCCCCATCTCAATCTTGGCAACCTTGATGTAATCAATACCTATCTGCCTGTTATTATCGGCATCAGCATTAAAGGTTATTTTATACTTGCTAAAGTTTGTACCCTGTGGATTAAGTACGAATTTACATATTACCTCGGAGTTGTCAAAATACCTGTTAAGCTCCCGTGCCTCTGCTTCACTTATTTCTCCCCTTGCAACCGCATCATCCAGCCAGTTATTTGCACCTGTTATTCTGTCGGTAAAGCTGGTCAATGCGAGCGGTCTTTCATATGTAATACTGTCGCTTACACTCCGGATATTTCCAGCATTATCCTTAAACTGAACATATACCGTCTTTGTGCCATTTGATGTGCCCAGCAAGGTCCAAGAGTATGAGCTCCTGTAGTCAATCCAGCCAGTACCACTGCGGAAATCAGAGTAGTTGCTTATCCTCATTTTGCCTACCCTGCTCATATCGCTTGCTCCTAAATTTAACGTTACCCGCTGGCTATCTGTAATCGCGGCTCCGTTATTGATTCTGACCCATCCGGCCGGTACTTTCGTATCCACGTCCACATACAGTACGCTTCCGCTTGTCCCGGCTTCCCTTGTAATCACCGTATCAGCGCCGATTGGTGTTGTACATGCCGAATTGGTATAGTCTCTCACCGTAATTCTTATTGTTGCATTGTCTATCTCGACATTATTGGGAAGAGTACTCTTGTCAAAATAAGCATAACCTGTTTTCACGGTTCCTGCAGACCTTACTGTTGTTGAGCCGGCACTTGACGGCGATGACGACCACAGAATATCGGATGAAGCAATCCTGGCCCCCACATTGCTTATCAGCTCCGCAAAACCTTTCTGATAATTGGTGCTATCGAGGTCGCGCATATTTATCACGACAAAGATACCGTTATATTTGTTCTGACGCACCGAATAAGTATTGGAGTACAGTGACGTACCATAGGGATTGAAGGCGGTTTTATCCGGAGACAGCCTTCCGGTCTTGCTGAAGGTAAAATTGATTATTTCCCTTCCGTTATTCACGCTTACCTCAGGCTCTCTGTTATTGGCATGGTTCCCATGATTCCCATGATTTCCGTGATTCCCGTGGTTTCCATGATTTCCATGTGATGCACGGTCATGGCCCTGTGAATGTGTAGCCCGCGAATGGGTATTTTGTGTATACCTGTCGGCATGAGCAGTACCATTTCCATGCGATGGATTATTAATATGTTTATTACTGTGTCCTCCACCCGCGCTGCCATTACGGTTATGTGTGTTCCCGTTGGAATGTCCCCGTGTATGTCCGCTGTAATTATAGTGGGCATTGGCGTTTTTACTATGTGCATACAAGGGTGTATCCTGCGAGCGTTCTATAAGCACCCGTTCCTCTTCAACCTTTTTCATTACTTCCGAGCTGTCCGATACCTCAAGGGCAAAATTTTCAAAAACATTTAATCTGGTTGTTGTGATTAATGCGAAAGTGTTAAACAAAGAAGCATTTCCTTCTCCCATTTCCCTTCCCCCTTACTCAAATATTACTTATTTTGCATAACAGCTGCTGCGGCTACTTCATTGAGATAATTGATAAGCTCCTGTTTCCGGCTTTCCCTGTTGGCTCGAATGTCTTTCTCTTTGAAACTGTTTATGAAATTCACATGCCTTCCGACCTTAAAATCGTTTTCCATGTAATTTATCCCTCTGAAAATCTGGTATTCACTGCATTGAAGGAGATTGTCCCTGTCGTATTCAAGCTCAAACTTCTTCCCAATCTCCCGGAGGAACTCCTTTATTTCCCTTACGCTGTAAAAACCTTTGTCAATCATCAGCCTGCGGGCATAAGGATTTATCTCCTTGTTGTCAATCCAGTTCAAATCCCTCAGTATCTCATAGATACCGGTATATTTCCGCCTGAATAATTCACAGACAAACTCCTCGACCCCTTCGCAGTTGCCGTACACCTCTATGGAGTTTCCGTTACAGGCTCCCTTGCACGCAAACCAGTATCCGCACTCTTTGCACTTTGTGTCAAAGCGCTTCTGAACCTCTCTGCAGTACAGCTGATATGCTTCATTTTCAAAAACATCCTTTATGCTGTTAAAATCAAACACAGTACCTACCTTGTATTTTTCCGGATAATACCTGTCACAGGGATATATCTCTCCCAAAGGGTTGATTCCCAGCCACTTGTACCTGCAGTCATCAAATCTGCATGTCAGATTTTTGGTTCCTCCTATGACAACAGAAAGCATCTCCTCTGCCGCTCTCTCGTGTATACCATTCTTATCAAACAGCCAGTGCCTGAAATATTTCAAAAATTCATTTGCGTACTCTTCGGCAGATATCTCAAGCCCGTTTTCCTCGGTCTGCTTTGTGTGGAAAATATGGTTCAGGCAGACACTGATACCTCTTTTTTTGTAAAACTCATATATTTCAATAATGTTTTTATAATTGACTCCGGTTATAACGTCTATCACGCCTATCTTGGTTCCCTGCTTTTTCGCATCCCGGAGCATTTTATCTATGTTTCTGCTTAGTTTTTCGTCCCTCTCTGCAGTCTTCCCTGTCTGACTTGAGCATCTGAGCTTTGCCTGATAATGGGCATTGTAGCTTGCGCCTGCATCGATTTTATACTTTTTAAAAAGCTCAAACCATTCCTCATTCAGATTAACCCCATTGGACATCATGCTGAAGTTAAAATGAAGCATGGGATACTTTGAAAACACTTCTTCATATGCTCTTTTATACCAGTCGATGCCGACAAGCGTAGGTTCTCCCCCGTGCCATATGAAGGCTACGCTTTCCGTATACTCCGAAAGAAGCTTTACCGTCCTATCCAGAACCTCCATGGACATATCGGTCTTTATGGTTTCCCTGTACGGCTTGTCGTAGCAGTATTTGCAGTCCAGATTGCATCTGTGCGTAGGCTTTATAAGTATGGAGAAGGTTTTCATTAAAGGGCAGACTGTAAAATACCTTTTCTGCAGGCAGTTATAGAATGTTTCCAGGTTCCTCTCCAGCAATTCCTTCTCGGGTCCGTTTGCGGCTCCTTCAAATATAAACCTCAGCGTATTGTCCTTATAAATTCTGCTTACTGCTCTGCCGCAGCAGTTTACTCTTTCAGAAAAATAGTCCCATTTGGGAATATCATCCCGGTTTATAGTAATAGCAAGCTCTGCAGGCTGTTCTATCAGAAAATCTTCGGTACAGGCATCCTTAAAGTACAGTACGCTGATATTCTCTTTTTTGAAAAATGAAACTATTTTCTTCTTGAGCTTCTCCATGTGGCTCCCCCCTGAATTGTTCTTTTTCCGGCTGTCTAACACTTGAAATCATTCCACTGCCTTCGCAGAAAATCCTGCATATCTGCGGACAGCGTCTTTATGGGGATAATACTCTTTTTCATAAGCTCCATGCTTTCCTTCCATACACCCACACATTCTTTATCTATGAGACAATCTTTGCACTTCCTGTACTTGGCGTGGTCGTTTAGCCAAAATGTATGGAAGTTATTCTGCTCCTCACCTATAAGATTCAGCCGCACATCCTCCTTGCACCTGTTTTCAAAGCTGTCCAGCTTTATCTCTCCCTTAAGCTGGTTAAATGCGCAAAAAGGAGCTTCCTCAATAATCACCGATAAGTCCTCATGAATCTGAATATATTGATTGATTTCGTCCATTACCCGTATGAATTTTGAAAAGTCCGGAGCTACTTCATTAATGGTCTCAGGACTGTAATCGCAAAGATGAGGATATGAAATTCCGACCAGCCTTACGCCCAAATCCTCATAGTGGAACTTTACGGTTTCAAAAAGCTCGTCGATATTATAGCTCGACGCCACTATTTCGGTTCTTATGCGCTCAATCCTGTCAAAGACGCTGATAAGATTCCTTATCCCCTGGACTGTTTCCTTAAACGGATTGCCCTTTTCCTTTCTGTTGTTGACTATAAAGTTATGTGTCTCTTCCAGTCCACGCATGGCAACCGCAAATGACGGATCCCTCGTATACCTGCGTATGGCTTTAACCAGATTTATATCGCAAAGGTTTCTCCCGTTTGTCTGCATGGCAATATCGGTATGGGGCTTATTGAAATAAATCCATTTCAGTATACCGACAAGGTCTTTCCTTATGGTCGGTTCCCCGCCGGTTATTACTATATTGGCTGTCCTGTTGTCGACCTTGTCCAGTATATCTATAACCTCCATAAATTTCAAATCCCTTGAGCATTGCATACCTATCCCCATATCCACAACAACGCTGTCCGGATGTCTGTCCTTAACCTCATAGACTATGGGCTTTATTACGCAATGCCTGCAGTTATTATTACAGCTTATGCCCAGCTTTAAATCCAGGGTGGTGTCTCCTTCTCTGATGTAATCAATGTACTCTTCATTCAACACACACTGCGCCAATATTCCTATCTCTTTGTCCCTCTTTTCGGCATGCCCGCTCCCGCTGCTAAATGCAATGGTACACAGAACATAGCCTTCCGCGTTCTCGCCGTGCCTGATAAACCGGTAAGGATTGTCAAACACCACATTCAATTTTTTGATAAGATTTTCCCATCCTTTTATATTTCGATTCTCAATAAAAATATTAACAAACCATTCCGGATTTTCTTCACCCTCGCCATGCGAATGGATATCAATACACTTTAACTGCAGATTTTCAATCAGCTCAGACATTTTGCCCATCGGATATGCCTCCTGTTTCACTGTAATTGGTGGTGCTTTCTATCTCCGCATGTATGAAATACGCTGTAATATAATCCATGGCAGTACTCTGCATCCTCCTCATCTGGTTAGAGCATATCTTTATATATTCAACCTGGATATTCGGCTCAGCAGCATAATGCAGGGGGATGTATATCTTTATATCCTCCATATTTTTTTTGTATATCAGCCATTCCTTATCAGCCACAGAATCTATAAGCTTCCTTAACAGTCCGTCGGCCAAATCCCTGCCCAGCTTTTCGTACTGGCGGTTGAATTCCTTAAGGATATTAAGCCTGCCTGTATGGGAAAACATCTTCTTAAACCTGACCGGGTCAAATTCACTGCTTTTTAAATACCCGGTTATAGTTTTGAAGCAATCCTTTCTCAGCTTTTCCTTCCATTCGTACACAGGTTTTCTGTGCTTCTCAAGAATCACATCAAGGTAGTAGTTTAACTGTCTGCTTCTGAACAGGTTGGCCTGTATGTCATTCTGCACTCTGTCCAGCAAGCGTGAGAGCTTTACCCTTAGCGCATAGTCCTCGATAATGCCGGCTTCTCCGCTTATAAGTTTCATGAATTTTTTCTTTTGCCTGCCGCTGAGATGGGCTAAAAGCTCGTCCTCCATCGATACACAAAATATGCACTCGCCGACATCTCCCTGCCGTCCCGCCCTTCCCCTTACCTGATTATCTACTCTCCTGCTTGTATAATGGTTCAGCGCAATCACCAGAAGTCCTCCCGCAGACCTTGCCTTCTCGTCAAGTATGATATCGGTGCCTCGTCCCGACATATTGGTCGAAACGGTTATTGTCCCATGTATTCCCGCTTTTTTAACCAGGCTCGCTTCCTCATATGCGCTTTCGTTGTTGAGCAGGTTGGCTTTTATGCCTTTATTCTTTAACAGCTCCAGCACCTCATAGGATTGCTTCTCTGAACCGGTAATAATCAAAACCGGCTGTTCCTTATTTGTTCGGGTATTGAGGTATTCTGTAAGCCAGTCGTACTTTTCTTTACTGCTCCGGAAAAACAAATCCGGATGGTCTATCCTTTTTTCTCCCTTATGCAGAGGGATAATCATGGTCGGCGTATTAAAGATTTTTTCAATTTCTTCGGCGGCATCATATATCGTGCCGCTCATACCGGTCATGCTCTCATATTTGGTAAAAAAGACCTGGTACGATAAGCTGTTGTACAAAAGTCCCTTTTCGGTTATCTGTACCCTTTCCTTGACTTCTACCGCCGTATGCAAATCTGCTTCCAGATGGCTGTCGGGCATCAGCCGCCCATTCTCCATGTTTATAAGGACAATCCTGCCGTCTTTTACGATATAGTCGCGTCCGTTTATATAAAACAGTTTCGCCTCCAGCATGGAGATAATGGTTTTTAAAAAAAACAGATTTTTCTGTTTGGTATATTTTAATTTAAAGAAGTTTTCCAAAAAAGCTGTTCCTTTTCTGGTTAGGTAAACCAAGCGGTTTGCGCTACAGTAAACATAATGGGCTTCTCCGGTTTCAACACTGTTATGCTCCTGTTCGTATTTCGATACCTCAGTTCCCTTCAGAAGCGAGCATACCTCTCTTGCAATTACAAACGGCTCACAGTCGGGTATATACCCCAGCCCGGTCGAAACCGAAAATGTCGAGCTTGCATTATCAAGAAGAACAAAGTCAAATTCGTCAATAATCACCGCTTCCATGGGAAACGGCATTCTATCCTTCTCCTCCAGCAGCTCATTCCTGAGATAATCAAAAATCAGTTCCGAGCTGGAGGTATAAACTATATCTGCAGAGTACAACTCACCCTTATCGGTTTTGCCATGGAAATTCACCCCTGCGGTGAGCCCGAACATGTCATATATATATACCATTTTGTCATAGTCTCTCTGCGCCAGATAATCGTTTACCGTCACTATGTGAACCTTCTTGTCGAGAGAATACAATATGGCTGAGATTACCGCCGCCGCAGACTTGCCCTCACCCGATTTCATTTCGGCGATATAACCCATATACATGGCAAGCGCGCATATATATTGCTCTCTGTACGGCCTTATCCTGTAAATCCTGTAAAAAGCCTCTCCGGCCATTGCCAGCAAATACGCCAGAGCATCATAGCCTTTCCGGCCTTTCTTCTTCTTTAAAAGTCTGAATTTCTCCTTAATCTGTTCATTTGAAAGCCCGGACACCCCGGCTTTCAATTTTTCGGCTTTATCGGCTATTTTGCCAAGCTTTCTCACTCTTAAGCGGTTATAGAGCCTGTATATCAAGCTTGATATTCTCTTATCAGTATCCACCTGACCTCCGGCCTTCCCGTATATGATGATACGCAGGTTACTTTACTTCACTCATACCGGTTCCGTCGGTTTTTACCTTTCCAAGGTAATCCGGACCGCTGGAATAGTAAATCCATTCTCCGATTATGTTCATTTGGGTAATCGTATCATCACATACTTTGGTTTTTTCGCTTCCGTCAAGCTTTATCCTGTACAGCTTGTCATTGTCCGAGCAGTTTATATAATATATCCATCCGTTATCTACATTTACGTTCATGCTGTGATCGTCATTCAGCTTTGTTTCTTCTTCGCCATTGGTTCTTACTTTATATATATTCCATTTTTCGCCCTGAGTATTTACATAGTACACCCAGCCCTCGTCCGCATTAATCCAGTAAGCCGGTTCATTGCTGAGAGCGGTTTTGTTTACGCCGTCTATCCTCATGCTGTATAATTTCTGACCATCCAGAAGGTTGCCGTAATAAAAATGCCCTGCGACCACATTCAACTCATAACTGCAGTCATCATTTACAACCTCTCTTCCGGTACCGTCGGGTCTTATCCTTTGATGCTGTCTCACATCTCCGGCGGTATAGTAGACCCATCCTCCCACAACGTTTATACTACCGCAGATATCATCCACAAGAACGCTTCTTCCCGTACCGTCGGTTTTGATTTTATACAGCTTGTCGCCGTCTGTTTTATTCTGATAATATATCCACTCGTCAACCACATTTATATATTTGCTGTCGTCATCATTCAGCTTTTCTCTGCCGGTGTCGTCCTCCTTAACCTTATAGAGCCTGCCTCCATCGGCCAGATTGCTGTAATAAATCCATTCTCCGCATTTTGCGGCAATCCCTTCGTTCACTATATTTCCAACCGTATTGCCCCTTGTCTGATCCTCAACAGCTTCAGGGACTATAACGCCTATCTTCTCTCCTAAAATTGTTCCGTCACTGCATCTTGCATATATGGTATTATACATCAGCAGAGCCATGTTTCCGCGCAGTATGGGCTCGTCAAGCTTAAGATTTACTCCCCGGACAATTCCCAGATTTGTGGCGGCTTCCATTATGCCGTCATCCGGCACATATGTATAACCCATGGTTCTTACAAAAAATGTAACTGCCTGCCAGCCTGTAAGACTTTCCTTAAAACCGAAAACCTGCGGGCTGTAGCCTCTCGTTATGTCATTTTTCTGAGCCCATGCAATATAATGCTGGTACTGCCCAACTCTCGGAACATCGTTAAATGTCATGTTTTCGACATCATAATCCTTTGCAATCTCTTCCAGCCCCATCAATCTGCTTACTATAACCAGCATCTGTTCTCTGGTCAGATAAGTGTCCAACATCAGGTTGCCGTCATCGTCGCCTTTAAGCAGACCCCAGTCTCTCAATATGCCTGCCGCTTCTCCTTCAGTCATAGGGTCGCCCTGAATAACATGTGTGAATACCTCCGGATTCTCCTCAGCATTTTCAATATCTCCGGCCTCCGCCTCTTCGTCTATGATATCTTCCGGATTACCAATCTGCTCACTTGCCATCGCAGTATCCTCCCCGTCTGTTTCATCTGCTTCCTCTCCCCATACAGGAGTTAATCCCAAACTAAATACCAACGCCATTGTCAGGAACAACATGCAATACCTTGATATTTTTATCCTCATTTGTTCGACACCCTTTCATTAAAGTTAAAAGAAATATCGGATTAAATCCGCAAGCTGATTAGTCCCTGATGAATATTTAATAGATTACTACAATTCTATTATATCATATTGAAATACAGCTAAAAAGCTTATTTATGCAATTTGCTTTGTAATACTTTGTTATTAAAAAGCTTACAGATATTTACTTGATTTACAGGGTCTGAGGGACGAAGTCCTTCAGGCCCCGATGCTATCCTCAAATGCCATTGTATAACGCAGTTTTAAAACATCGCAAATTGCTCTATTTGAAAAAAATGTAGAAAAAGATGTGTAGGTTAAATTACCTTGAATTTATGGTATAATATCTATATAGAATCCGGACAAAGGAGTGCTTGTTTATGCGGGGGTTAAGCTTCAGAACCCTTCTATTTATCATATGTACATATTTATTCCTGTTTATCGGGTCAATACCCTGCGGATTGGTATCTGCCTCTTCTGAAAGTACAGACCTCGGGCTGGATCAAAAACTAAAGGATACCGTCATTTTATTTATAGGCAGTCCCAAGGCATATGTAAGGAACACCGAAACCATGGTTGACCGCACCAATGCCAAGGTAACGCCGATTATAAAGGAAGGCCGCACACTGGTACCGGTACGGTTTATCAGCGAAAACTTCGACGCAGACGTGAAGTGGGATTCGGCATCCTCAACTGCTACGATTGCCATAGGCGGCAGAATAATAAAGCTGGTTCGTGATAGTAATGTGATGCTGGTAAACAATAATGAGATTCTGCTCGATGTTCCTGCCCAGATAATAAACGGCAGAATTCTCATACCCTTGAGAAGACTCACCGAAGATGGTCTAGATAAAAGCGTATTCTACGACAAAAAAATCATAATTATCTACAATAGAGATATGTCTATTGATAAAAACAGCGATAAGGAACTTATTGCCCAAACCCTTTCCATGTTTACGGGTGAAACATATCCGAAAGTACAGCCCGAAGCTCCGGTCGTAAATACCATCGGCAATTCATTAGGTAATATGAAAAACGCAGGTATTGCGGCACAACAGGGTGAATGGATTTTTTACAGAAACCATGCCGACGGCGGAAGGCTTTATAAAATCAAAACAGACGGCACCGGAAAAACCCGTCTTAATGATGAGACTTCCTTTAGCATCAGCGTCATAGGAGACTGGATTTACTACAAAACAAATGCGCCTGATGACGAGCTATACATATCATATGACGGCATTTACAGAATAAAAACCGACGGAACCTCAAAGACTGTCCTAACCGGAGATTGCGGAGGGTCGATAAACGTTACAGGTGATTGGATATATTACATTCAATATACTTTGAACAGCGACAGAATATACAAAATGAAGCCTGACGGTTCGGGTAAAACCGTTATAGGCTCTGATGATGCCGATGCCATGAATGTGGCAGGGGACTGGATTTATTACAGCAACAAGTCGGATAATATGAAAATATATAAGATGAAAACCGACGGTTCTTATAAAACCAGGCTTACCGACCATTCAACCTACGATTTTCAGGTAGAGGACGGATGGATATACTATACCTGCAATGAGGATAACCGCAAGCTGTATAAAATGAAAACCGACGGCTCACAGCGAACCAAACTGTCTGACTATGAATGGTGTCATAATATCAATGTGGTAGGAGACTGGATTTACTATACTAAGACCAGACCTGAAGACAATTACCATGACATTTTCAGGATAAAAACAGATGGTTCGGAAGATACCAGAATATGTACAGCTAACAGTGAATTTATTAGTATAGTAAACGGATGGATTTATTATATCAATAACTCACATGAAGGACGAATATATAAAATCAGAATCGATGGCACAAATAATACAATGGTGGATTGATGCTCCTTTGTGGATTCTTTCAAAGACGGCTGGTCTAGCGGTATTGGACATCTGTGTTTCTGAATCGGATTATATTGGTACTGTTTACTGTTGTACCATCCGTTCCGTCACTTCTTACAGGTGTAATCGCTACTCTGCTTGTAAACTGCTTTATTACTGAGTCGCTTACATTATTCTTGAATCTATACTTGATATATGCCGCCACCGTTTTATCCTGAGGGTTGGATATCTCAAAATTCAATGTATAAGAATTTGAAGATTGATTTATCGGAGGATTTTCCGAATATGTAGAGTTGGTTCCAATATCAACCTTTACCAATCTTATATAATCTATTCCGATTTCGCCGGTATTATCTATATTTGCATTAAAGTTCACCTTGTACTTTTGGTAAGTGTTCCCTGAAGGATTAATCTCAAACTTGCATACCACCTCTGAATTAGGGAAATATGTATTTAGTTCATTTGCCTCTTCCTCAGTCAATTTGCCCACAGCAACATCGGCGTCCAGCCAGTTGTTTGCACCCGTTATGCGGTCTGTAAAATGTTGTATGGCTGCTTGTGCTTGTGTATCAATATCAACATACAGAATCGTGCTGTCAGCTGCAGAAACTGTTTCCCTTACGGTCACATCACCAGTTGGTTGTGTGCAGGCAGCATCATAATAATCGGCAACCTCAATCCGGATAACTGCATCCTGGGTTATTGTATCATCTGGTAAAGAATCCTTACTGAAAAATACATATCCTTTTTTCTCAATATTATCCGAGGCAGTTATACCTGAACCTGTATCACTTGGTAATTCGGACCATATGATATCAGTTTCTGTAATCACATTTCCACCCGAATCCTTAAGGTATGCCTTCCCCTTTTGCCAATTGGCCGAATCTGCATCCTTCATTCTTACCACTACAAAAATACCGCTGTATTTGTTTTGTTGTTCAGAATACGGGTCTGAATACAGAGAAGGGCCGTAATCATTGTAAGTCGTTCCATCCGGAGATAGCCGTCCAAATTTGCTGAAAGTAAAGTTTATAACTTCGTCCCCGTTACTTACAGACACCTCCGGCTTTTGATTCTGCTGTATTATTACCTGCAGAACCTGCTCCTGACTGTTGAATGTAACGCCGTTTATAGGTATATTTCTTGCTACTGCCTTCAATTCATAATATCCCTCCGTGGCTGCCGGATTTGTATTGCCTGTACCTAGAGGGTCTATAGTATTAAGGTCATATGTTTTACCTGCATTTGCATCCTGCAGACTGTTATTGAGAAGGGTTCTCCAACCGGATACATCAGCCGTACCGTCTGATTTCTTGGTTTTCCGTATGAATAAATCATACCTTGCCTCCTTGCTTGCCTGGCTCTGTGAACCGCTGCCGTCAGCATTCTTGTCATAGCTATAGAGACCTATAGTTACCGTTCCCGCTATCCTTTTATCGGGAGTCATGTCAAATAAGGCCGGTTTAGATGGGATATAGTTCTGATGGTCGAATCCAGTATCGTTATGCGCTCCGGTATTGTCGTGGGGAGAGCTGTTACCATGTGGAGTCGTGTTCGAATGCGGCGTAGTATTATCGGTATGCGGCGTTGCATTATCGTGAACGGGTGTGTCTGTATGTATGGGCCCATTTATATGAAATGAATCTATATTAATATGGGGCATTACAAACATATCAGTATGCGCGTTGGTGTGGGGCATGCTAAAATTCACATGGGAAAATATAACATAATTAGAATGGTAACCCGGAACGTTACCATGCAGGTCAAACCACTGTTCGGGCTGATTGGTATGTATTGATGAATAATCAAGATGCTCACCATAACTGTTATTGTGTGAGGAATTATTTGTATGTGTCACGGTGTCGGTATGTACAGCACTGGTATTTGAATGGTCATTGTGGTTCTCATGCTGTACATGGTTGACGTGGTTGTCTACATTTACATGACTGTTAATAATAAGCGTTTGCGGTTGCGTGCGCTCATAATCCTTGGTCTCATCAATAAACTCCTGCCATGCCTGGGTATCAAACGAAGCAACCACAGCGAAGTTCTGAAATATATCCATGTTGACTGCAGACATCAACGCAAAGCTGTCAAACATGAATGAATTATTATCGGTCAGCATCCCTTCACCTCCCGGCAGCTGCCCATACCCGATTTCAAGGTATAAACAGCTACTTTCTTCAAATAATCGGCCAGATTCTTTCTCCTTTTTCCCTTATTGATGCTCACAGTATCTTCATCAAAAGAATCGATAAAATCTACATGCATACCGAAATTATGGTTATCGTACATGTAGTTTACACCTTTAAAAACCTGATGTTCCGAACACCCTAAAAGGTTATTCTTGTCGTACGTAAGTTCAAACTGCTTTCCACCATCTTCCATGAACTGATTTATTTCCTTCGCGCTGTAAAACGGCTTTTCTATAAATATCCTCCGCGCCGCGGGATTCAGCTCTTTATTGTCAATCCAGTCCAGGTTTCTAAGAATATCATATATCCCGTTATATTTCAGCCTGAATGATTCACAGAAAAATTCTTCAACCCCTTCCATGCTCCCTGAGGATTCAAAGGCAGAGCCGTTGCATCCTCCCTTGCACGCAAACCAGTAGCCGCATTCCCTGCACCTGGTGTCAAACCGTCTCTGCACTTCATCAGCATATGTTTTATAAGCCTGGCTGTTAAAAATATCCTCAATACTATCAAAGTCAAAAACCGTACCGGCTTTGTATTCTTCAGGATAGTACCTGTCACATGGATATATCTCTCCCAAAGGATTAATCCCCAGCCATTTGTACCGGCAGTCATTATGTTTGCATGTCACTCTTCCTGAACCAATAACAGTCGCCAGTGCTTCCTCTGCAGACCTTTCCGGCACACCATCCTTATCAAACAACCAATATCTAAAATACTTCAAAAATTCCTCCGCATACTCTTGGGCAGAAATCTCAAGTTTATTCCTCTCCGCCTGCGGCGTATGAAAAATATGGTTCATGGAGACATGTATACCAAGGTTTTTGTAATACTCGTATATCTTAATCTGGTCTTTATAGTTCAGCGAAGTAATAACATCAATTACTCCAATCTTAAATTTATCTTTTTTTGCTTTAATCAAAGTATCTTCTATTTTTTGCATAATTTTAAAATCCTTGCTTTTACTTTTTATCTTCTGATTTGAACATCTCAATTGGGATTGATATGAGGAATTATAGCTTATACCTGCTTCTATATTATACTTTTTAAACAAATCCAACCACTCATCATTAAAATCAACCCCATTTGACATCAGATTAAATTTGAAAGAGGTCATGGGATACTTTGGGAATATATTCTCATATGCGTTCTTATACCACTCAGTACCAACCATTGTCGGCTCCCCGCCGTGCCATATAATATTAACCTCCTGTGCGTATCCGGAAAGAATCTTCAATGTCCTGTCCAGAACTTCCATGGACATATCTTCTTTTATTTTCTCCCTGTACGGCTTGTCGTAGCAGTACTTGCAGTCCAGATTACACCTGTGGGTCGGTTTAATAAGGACTGAGAATGACTTAAGCTTTGGACAAACAGTAAAATACCTCTTCTGGAGAGCATTGTAAAAGCTTTCCAAGCCGCAGTCTAAAAGTCCCTCTTCACGTTCATCATTTGTCCCCTCGAATACAAATTTCAGGATACCGTCAAAGTAAGCCATACCTGCCACCTTGCCGCAGCAGTTCATTCTTTCTGTAAAGTAGCTCCATTTAGGTACGTCATTTTCATCCACCTTCATGGCAAGCTCGGCCTTTTGCTCGAAAACCAAGTCCTCGGACTGGGCATCCTTAAAGTATAAAACCGGAATTTTCTCTTTTTTTAAGAAGGCTAAAATCTTGGTCTTAAAATCTTTCATCCTTTTACTCTCCTCCGGTGCTCCAATCATTTTATCGGTACTAACATCCCCAGTTTACCTGCAGGAACCTTTCCATATTAGGCGTTATATTTGATATGGGTACAATATGCTTTTCATTATCGTCCCTGCTTTCCTGCCATATGCCGACGCACTCCTGATTTATTACGCAGTCTTTACAAACATTGAATTTTGCATGTTCCCTGACCCAGCACGTATGAAAGTCATCATTCTGGCTGCCCATAAAATTAAGAACAGAGTTCCTTCGGCTTCTGTTTTCAAAGCTCCTTAGAACTATCTCGCCCTCCAATTGATTAAATACGCAGAAAGGAACCTCTTCAATAAATATCGATAAGTCGCCGCAGCTTGTGGCATACTTATTGAGTTCATCCAAAATGCCTAGAACCTTTGCCAAGTCCGGAGCCAGTTTCTTAACATCTTTACGGGGGAAACCTGAAAAGTGAGGATATGAAACTCCTACAAGTCTTACTCCCAACTCTTCATATTGATATTTTACCGCATCGACTGCCTCGCTTATGTTTTGATTTGTCAGGACCATCTCTGTCCTTACGGATTTGCTGTCATCAAATGTTTCGATAAGATTTCTGATTCCCTCAACAGTCTCCTTAAAGGGGTTTCCGGTCTCTTTTCTGTTATTGACTATGCTGTTATGCGTTTCCTCCAGTCCGTGTATTGCTACCGCAAACGAGGGATTCCTTGTATACCTTCTTATGGCTCTGACCAGCCCTTTGTCGGAAAGGTTTCTACCATTTGTTTGCAATGTAATTTTTGCATGTGGCCTGTTAAAATATATCCATTTTACTATACTTGGAAAATCCCTTCTTATGGTTGGCTCTCCCCCTGTTAAGACAAAGGTACCCACATCAGAGGTTTTTCCAAGTATATCAATTACCCCGGAAAATTTCAGGTCATGGGAACACTGCATACCCGTTCCGGAATCCAATATCACACTCTCGGGATACTGCTTCTTAATATCGCGGACATTAGGCTTGATTACACAGTGAGTGCAATTATTGTTGCAGCTGATACCTAGTTTAATGTCAAATACCTTATTGCTAAAGGCAGGGTAAGGTTTGAATTCATCATTTATAACAGCCTGCGCCAGGACTTTCACTTCCCTTTCAGCTTTTTGGGAATCAAGGTTTGCATTAAAAATTAGGGTGCATAATGCCTTATCTGAAGAATTTACTTTCTGCTTGATAAACCGGTAAGGGTTCCCGAAAACTGCATTCAAGCGTTCTATCAGACTTTCCCAGCCATAGATCTCCGACCTGTCAATAAACATATTTATTAAACATTCTCTCCCTTGGTCATAAGAATGAATCCTTATGGACTTGGCCCGCAGATTCCATATCAGCTCTTCCAGGCTAGTCATCTGACTCCCCCTCTGTATTCTTCATATTTCTCACAAAAACTCATCTAAACAACTTGGGTTTAGTCTACATTTATTAGCAGCGGGTCTTGGGTTATTTTAACTCTGCCAGTGCCGTCCAGCTTCATTTTATATGCAGCTAAGCTGTTCCCTTCAGAAACGTTATAGTAGACCCAATTACCCATCACATTAACAAATAGCGCTTGTTCATCAATAAACACGGCTCTATTTTCGCCATCGGTTTCCATCCGGTATACCCTCTGCTCGTCCATCAGGTTCCTGTAATATATCCAACCGTCCTGCACACATATAAAGGCACTGTAATCCCTGTTTAAGGAATCCTTTCCCGTTCCGTCCGGTCTTACCCTGTATATCCTTCCGTAATCCGATTTACTGCTGAAATATATCCACTCTTGATCTGCGTCAATATAACTGCATTCATCATCATCTACCTTGGCCTTGCCGGTTCCGTCCGTTTTTATCTTATATAACCTACCTCCATCAGATTTATTACTGAAATAAATCCACTCACCCAAAACATCCAGGCTGTCAACAGAATAATCTTCCAGGTTGGCCTTGTCGGCTGTCTGTAACTTCATGTTTTCATCAGAGTCTTCGGTTTCTATTGCCATAGGGTTCTCGCTTATATTCCTCTTATCTGAACCATCAGTCCTGACCATACACCTTATCAGCTTGCCGTCATCTGCAGCAACATATTGAATCCAATCTCCCATGATAGTTACAAATAGCCCCTGGTCGTCAACTATCTTCATTCTGCCGCTTCCGTCGATATTTATCTTATACAGTCTACTGCTGTCTGAAATATTTCTGTAGTAAATCCAGTCTCCCTGTACCCGTAAGTATGCTGCGGAATCCTCGCTGATTCCGTCTTTGCCGGTTCCATCCAGCTTCATTCTGTATATTTTGCTGTAATCCGACTTGTTGATGAAATATATCCAGTCATCGTCCACATCAATATAGTCACACCCATCGTCTCCAAGCTTGACCTTATCTGTCCCGTTTGTACTTATCTTATACAGCTTATCCAGGTCTGACTTGCTGCTGAAATAAACCCACCCTTCTGAAACATCCAGGCAATTAACCTCACTATCATCAAGCTTGGTAACGTCGCTGCCGTCTTCCCTTGCCTTATACAGTTTGTTTGCATCTTCGGTGTTCTTATAATAAATCCAGCCATCGTGCCTGACAGCTGCTTCTCTTTCAAAAGTGCTGCCTGTTTTCCTGTTTTTCAGTACTTCCTCTCCGATACCCAATTCTTCACCAAGTATTTTACCTTCGCTGGTTTTTGCAAATAAGGAATTATACATCAGCACTGCCATAGTTCTTCGCATAATAGGTGTATGGTCATCAAAATATACTCCAATGGTAATACCTAGTTCATCGGCTTTATGATTCATGTCTTCATCAGCTGTCTCAGTGTATCCTAGTGTCCTGACAAGTATCGCCTTTGCCTGCCATCCGGTTAAATAGTCTTTAAAACCAAACCTCTCACTACTGTAACCCAAAATAATTTTATTAGCTAGGGCCCATGATATATAATGATT
>JAWLGL010000214.1:0-3481 GCA_041685035.1 Clostridia bacterium | reverse complement strand
CCAGCAGGTTCCTAGCTACAATACAGGTAGGCATAACATTTGCCGGTTTTCTTGCCAGTGCCACGGCAGCCCAGAGTTTTTCAGATGAACTGGCGGGTTTACTGGTGTGGCTGGGTGTTCCGCTGTCATATGGTTTAATAAACACCATATCTCTTCTTATTGTTGTGCTTATACTATCATACATAACCCTGGTTCTAGGTGAACTGGTTCCAAAAAGATTGGCCATGCAGAAACCTGAGCAGATATCTATGTTTTCGGTAGACCCGTTAAGCCTTCTTTTAAGGATTACATCTCCATTTGTTAGATTTTTAGCCCTTTCAACCAATTTCATAGTAAAGGTTCTGGGCGGCCCTCCTCTAGATGAAGACAAAAAAATAACCGAAGAAGAAATACGTCTGATGGTCGATGTAGGCGAAGAGAAAGGATTAATCCGTGAAGCAGAAAAAGAAATGATAGATAATATTTTTGAGTTTGATGATATTCAGGTTTCCAGAATTATGACCCACAGAACCGATATTGCTGCGCTATCAGTTGAGGATAGTCTGGAACAGGTCCTGGATATTGTAAAAAGAGAACAGTATTCACGGATACCCGTTTATGAAGATAGTATTGATAATATTATCGGGATACTCTATATTAAGGACCTTTTCTATTTAATAAATTCAACAAGAAAGGAGAAATTCAATTTAAAAGAGCTGATAAAGAAGCCTGTTTTTGTACCTGCCTCCAAAAAAACAGACCAGGTTTTTATAGAACTGCAGCGCAGGAAGAGCCATATGGCTGTTGTTATTGACGAGTATGGAGGTACGGCAGGGATTGTAACTATAGAAGACCTTATAGAGGAGATTGTAGGTAATATATTTGACGAATATGATGAAGAGGAAATTGACATCGAAAAAATTGATGAGAATACCTTTATAGTAAATGGTACAGCAGATCTTCAGGATGTAAGAGAGTTCTTTGAAGTTGAACTTCCGATTGATGACTATGAAACACTGAGCGGTTTTATTATCGGACAGTTGGGGAGAATACCGTTCGAAGGAGAAAACCCAGTAGTAGAATATGATACGCTTGTTTTTAAGGTTGAAGAGGTCGATGATAAGAGGATATCAAAGGTTAAGGTATGCAAATCCTGATTCAAGTATTTTACATTTCAAAACTATTGACGCAATTATCAGACGGGATATATAATACCCTATGTGGCAAAAAATAAAGGGGGAATCATTGTATGAGAGGTATTAGCCTGGCTAAGATTGCTGCGGTAACCCTGGTAATCGGTTTACTGTCATATCTGGCGTATAACGGTATTGTGCTTTTCAATAACCCCGCCAAAGGACAAGCTCTGACCTTGGGTGCCGAGCACATACGACAGGGATTGGATCTTAAGGGCGGTGTGTATATTGTTTATCAGCCTGATACTGACAAGGAGATTACTCCAGAGCAGATGACTTCTGCGAAAGAAGTAATACGCAAACGATTGGATAACAAGGCGCTTTTTGATGCAAATGTAACTGTAGACAGTACCAACAACAGATTGATTGTTGAGATACCTGGTGAGACAAATGCTCAGAAAGCCGTGCAGGATATCGGTAAAACTGCTAAGCTCCAGTTTAAAGACTCAGACGGAAATACTATTATTGAAGGAAACGATATTATTGATGCAGGATATGAGAAGAATGAAAACAGGGCCGGTTGGAAGGTTACCCTGAAGTTCTCCTCAAAAGCTGCCGGAAAATTCGCTGAGGCTACCGGAAGGGTATCACAACTGCCTGATGACAAAAACCGCATCGGTATATACCTCGACGAAGCAATGATATCCAACCCTTCAGTTGATGGCCGCATTGACGGCGGCAGCGCTGAAATTACAGGTGACTTTACAGTTGAATCGGCTAAGGAACTGGCAAGCCTGATACGCTCAGGTGCTCTCCCATTCAGCCTTAAACCTGTTCAGGTTGAGGGAATAGGGCCTATTCTTGGACAGCAGGCTCTCGATATCAGTATTAAAGCCGGAATGATTGCATTTGCCCTGGTGTGCATATACATGCTTGCCTGGTACAGGCTTCCCGGGGTTATAGCCAATATTGCCCTAGCCGGATATATTGCTGTTACAATTATTATTCTATCAGGAGTACAAGTTGCACTTACGCTTCCCGGTATTGCAGGTATAATCCTGTCGGTGGGTATGGCTGTTGACGCCAATATAATAATTTTTGAAAGAGTTAAAGAAGAGCTCAGGTCGGGCAAGACCTTGAGAGGTGCAGTTGAAATAGGCTTCAAGCGAGCGTTTACAACCATTGTTGATGCCAATATAACAACCATGATAGTCGGAGCGCTGCTGTTCTTTTTCGGAACGGGGCCTATCCAAGGATTTGCCGTAACGCTTATGCTTGGAGTAGCGCTAAGCTTCCTATCTGCAATTACATTGACAAGGTATATGCTTGTACAGGCAATGGGGCTGGGGTTAAGGCAGCCATGGCTGTACGGGAACAAGGGAGGTGCAGTAAATAATGCCTGATTTCGTCAAGTTAAGTAAGTATTGTATGATATTTTCTCTGCTCATATTTATTGCCGGCATTGGGGCGTTTATATACTATGGAGTAACAACCGGCAATCCTATGGTAATGGACATTGATTTTAAGGGCGGAAATATTATAGAAGTAAATATGGGTAAACAGTTTGACAATAAGGAAGTTACCGACACAATCAGAAATGCCATTAAGGTTGATGCAGTTGTTGTCCAGAAACTGGGTGCAGATAAGGATAAGGCTTCAATAAAGACTGAGCCGTTAACTCCGGAACAGATAACTACGGCGTTTGAAGCCCTTAAGGAGAAGTACGGGCTAGGTGATGAAGCCTTGCTTTCATCCAGAACTGTTCAACCTATGATAGGTAGGGAAATATGGCAGAATGGTTTGCTGGCAATGGTTCTAGCTTCAGGGCTGATTCTGATTTATGTCGGAGTGAGGTTCAGGGTAATGTCCGGGCTTTCAGCAGGTTCAACGGCTATTATGGCTCTTCTGCATGATGCCTTTGTGATGTTTACGGTTTATTCAATACTGAGGATACCGATAAATTCATCATTTGTAGCTGCAGTACTGACCATAATCGGTTATTCAATAAATGACACAATAATTATTTACGACAGAATAAGAGAGAACCAGAAGCTGTTGAAAAAGACAACTACTGCTGAACTGGTGAACAAGAGCATAATGCAGACCCTGGTGAGGTCTATTAATACTGTAGTAACCGTTTTGATTTGTGTAGTCACGCTGTATATCTTCGGTTATTTATATGGAGTTCAGTCAATAAAGGAATTTACCCTGCCGATGATTATTGGTCTGGCAAGCGGTACGTATTCATCGATATTTATTGCCAGCCCCATATGGGCATGGTGGAAAGACTCCATGGCCAAGGCTGAGGCAAGAAAGAAGTCTCCAAAGGCAAGAACAGCATAAATAAACGTAACATTAGTGACAGTGGG
>JAWLGL010000213.1:0-3512 GCA_041685035.1 Clostridia bacterium | reverse complement strand
CTTGTATATACCGGCAAAGTAGTGTGGAAGAAAAAGAAGATAAGGAAATCAACTAAGGCAGGCAAAAGTAAAGATACAAAACTACGGCCCCGTACGGAGTGGATTGTCTCTGATGGTAAACATCCTCCCCTAGTGGATCCTGAAACTTTTAAAAGAGCTCAGACTATACTTGAGTCAAAGTATCATATTCCATACCAGCTTGTTAATGGACCGCGCAATCCTCTATCTGGCATTATAATCTGTAAGGTATGTGGCTCCAAGATGGTATACAGGCCCTATGGTGAAAAGGATCCTCATATGATTTGTACCCAGAGGTGTGAAAATAAGAGCAGCAAGTTTAAGTATGTTGAGGAAAGGCTGCTGCAGGAACTGGATTCCTGGTTTAAAAGTTACAAGGTCCAAGTTAAAAAAACCGGGAAAAACACTCAGAATGGCGTCCTCCAATCCTATAAAAAACAGTTGGATGAGCTCAACAAAGAACTAAAGAACCTGCATACTCAGAAGCTCAATTTGCATGACCTTCTTGAGCAAGGAGTATATGATATTGATACATTCCTGGAGAGGTCCAAAAATATTGCTGAGCGCACTGAGACAGTAAACCAGAATATAAAAGCTATCAACGAGAAAATTGAAGCTGAGCTCGAGAAGGCAGCAACCTCAGACACTATTCCACATATTAAGAAGGTCCTGGATACTTATAAGGTGTCTCGCAATGTTAAAGAGAAAAACCTTCTATTGAAAAGTATCCTTGATAAGGTTGAATACTATAAAGACAAGAGTCAGAAAGATGATGACTTCTCTCTTGTTATATTCCCTAAATTCCATAGTTTTTGATTGTTATTGTGTATAACATGAAGGTGGTAACTCATTACCCTCTTTATCCACGCCGATGGGGTCCTGTAGGTAGACCTCATTCTGAATCTTCTTATTAGCTCTAATGCTCATCAGAATTTCATTCTCTATACACCTGGCCGCGTAGGTTGCCAGCCGGGTTCCCTTATCCTGATTGAAAGTTGTTACCGCTTTAATGAGCCCTATAGTACCGATTGAAATTAAATCATCATTATCCCGCCCAAGATAACTATACTTCTTTGCTACATGGGCTACCAACCTCAGATTCCTCTCTATAAGAATATTCCTTGCCTGCTCATTGCCTTTCCTGAACTGCGTGAGGTAACCTGCTTCTTCATCAGCTGTTAGCGGCTGCGGGAATGAATTTGTGCTAGCTACGTAGGATATCAGAAAGAAAAGATTTTTCAGACCTGAAAGAATGGCTGCTCCAGTTAATATCATTGATACACCCCCGGGAAATTGGCTGCCCTATAAGTATATGAGGGCTGCTTCCCTAAGGTGCCTGTTCATGCAAAATTATCTTCTTCCAAGCTTCATTATCCCTTCCGCAATTTCCCGAAAAACAGGTGCGGCAATATCCGACCCTGACTGCCCGTTTTCCACCATGACTGCCATCACATACTTAGGGTTCTCCCTTGGGAAGTATCCTGCAAACCATGCATGGACCTTTGTTGAGTCTCCCTGTGCCCAGCCTGTCTCAGCCGTTCCGGTTTTTCCTGCAGCTCCTCCAAACTCCTGTATATTGGCTTTGGTTCCGGTTCCGCTGTCGGTTACATCTTCCATCATGGCCCTTAGCTTTTGGGCTGTATACCTTGATATTACCCTTTCAGGAACTACTTTTTCTATCTTCTTAACCACTCTTCCCCTTGAATCCACAACCGAATCAACAAGATTTATACCGGTTTTTATTCCACCGTTGGCAGCCACAGCAACCAGACTGGCTACCTGTAGGGGGGTAGCGAGGATTTCCCCCTGCCCGATAGAAATATTTGCAATTTCCTTCTGGGAGGAGTAGCTGGAGTCAGGCAGATTTCCCAGTGATTCATTCAGTCCTAGACCGGTAAGATGGGTTGGACTACCGAACCCAAGGCTTTCGGCCATTTTTATTATTTCATCCTTACCTACAGTTTGTCCAAGCTCAATAAAGGCAGAATTACATGAAACCGCAAATGCTTCATTCAGGTTTAGAACACCGTGAGATGCTGAACACGCGAAAAACCTGTCCCGTACTTTTTTCTTCCCTTCACAGTGAAATATATTTGGCGTAAGAGTCCCTGAATTCTCCAGCGCAGCGGCAGCAACCACTATTTTGAATATTGACCCTATGTTATACGCACTTACAGCCCTGTTTAGCAGCTGGCTTCCATTTGAATTCACATATGACTCTATTCTATCCTGCCTGAAATTTGGCCTGCTCGCCATTCCCAGAATATCACCGGTATCTGCTTCCAACACAACTACCGAGCCTGAAATTCCTCTGTTGTCCATGCAGTTTTCTATTTGTCTTTGAATATGGTAATCAAGCGTAAGCTTAACATCAAACTCACCCCTGAATCCGCTTTCATCAATAAACCTGACTCCAAGGCCGTCAATGGAACGATGCACTGCATCTGTAACCACACCAACATGCTTTCCCTGCAAGCTGTATAAAAAACCGTCGAAGGCTTTTTCTACTCCGGACCTGCCGTGCCCATCACCGGAAGCGGTATAACCGATGATGTGTCTTGCGATATTGCCTTCTCCATACCTGTCAATACCATCAAGTACAAAAATATTGTTATCTTTAAGCTTGTCCTTCATGTCTCCGGATATGCCGTTCAACTTAATATGGAAAGGCTGCTCTGACAACAGTTTTGATTCCATGTCTCTTTCTCCCGAAACCTCACCTAAAAGCCTGACTGCCTCCCGTTTATCAGGTATTCTTTCAGGAAAAACAACAAGATATGTAACCGGGTTATTCCCAACCATGGGGATGAAATTCCTGTCATATATCATTCCTCTGTTGTCTGAGAGTCTTACAGATATGCTTCTTTGCTTTGCAGCCTGCCTGTAGAATTTATCATGGGCAGCTATCTGCAAATAAAAGAGTCTGCCTGCCAATATCAGGGCGATAAGAAAAAATATTGCCAACAAAGTGCCAGCTCTTCTCTTATCAGGCATACAGTTCCCTCCGACGCAGAAATATGGATTATTTTATGTAAATCAAAGCTAACTATGCCTAGTAAAAAATAGAAGGACAGGTCTCTGCCTGCCCTTCATAATGGTTAAGCATATGTAAAGTTACTCAAGCTTTCTCCTTATAATGGTATATTTATCAACCGGCTGAGCTAAAGGCATCCTCACAACCATCTGCGGATGGGGCGCAGATTGAATATAATTGCCTTCGGAGTCCTTCATCCATTCCACCTTCTGGGTGAACCATCCACCTTGCGGTGGAACCACTTCAACTTCATCTCCGGAAAAGATTTTATTCCTCTGCTCTACCAGTGCCGTCTTTGAATCCTCATCATAGTCAACCACCATGCCCACAAAGTCATATTCCCTTATATAGGTACTGGACCCGTATGAATGGTCGTCCGGTCCCGGTCTCTGAAAATAAAAGCCGGTTGTGTAATCCCTGTGGCTGGCCTTTGAAATTTCTTCGAGCCATTCCTGTCTGA
>JAWLGL010000212.1:0-3523 GCA_041685035.1 Clostridia bacterium | reverse complement strand
CTGGATAACGGCTTCTAAGATTCAGTTGGAGATAAATACTCCACCTGAATCCAAGAATCCTGCTTATCTAGGATTTCTCCATTACTTATTCGCTTGTTAATTCACTTTCCTTACATACTTTTGTTATTTATAGCATTGTATAATGACCTCATGTTAAAAACATATCTATGAAGTATAACCCGATTTAACTATTAAAGAGGGGGGAAGTAGAAGATGCCGAAGAAAATGGGGAAAGGCGAACGCAACCGACAAGCTACGCAAAGAGCAGCCGGCCTGGGCATGACCTTAAGTCTTGTTCTCAGAGAAGGTGAGGGTATAGTTGAATGTAAGGCTGTATCGGTGTTCCAAATTGAGGGGAATGAATATATGATGTTTTTTCCTTGTGAATATGACCGAATGGGAGATTTGGAGCTCGAGTGCCAGTGGGACCTGATATACAGACTGTCGTATGATGAGAATGGAGATTTTCAGCTGAATTTCATACAGGATGCAAAGGAAAGATTCAGGGCTGGAATTGAAGCAGAGGGAGCCTTGCTTGAAATTTTGGAGAACACTGTGATACCCATTGGAGAACCGGACAGTGCCGAGAAGTATGAATTCATCCGGTCCTTTATAGTGGATAGGACGAAGTATATTTCAACTATTGCTGAGGGGAATAAGTATGGAATGGAAGTAATAATCAAGGTGGTAAAGGATGAAGCAGGGGCAGCAGCAGTCGTGAAAGTAGAAGACGCAGAAGAATGGATTACAGTTGTACGCGCAAGACAAGAAATTTTGACACATTAAAGAGTGCTGTCGGTTTAATACCGGCAGTTTTTTCTTTCCGATTGACTGAACAGATAGAACCATGTATAATCTTGATACAAGTGACTTGCGCCCATAGCTCAGCTGGATAGAGCATCTGACTTCGGATCAGAGGGTCTGGGGTTCGAATCCTCATGGGCGCGCCAAAAAAAGCGATCTATTCTTTCGGGTAGATTGCTTTTTTATTAGCATAGAAGAGGATTCGAACCCGAGAGGGCACGAGCGTAAAGCAAAATGACCTAAACGGTCATTTTGCAGCGAGTGAGCGAGACCGGTACCGGAGCGAAGCGAGGGTGGTCGAAGTGGATAGGATGCGAGCAAAGCGAAGCAGACGTGAATCCTCATGGGCGCGCCAAAGGCTCTTCGTTACAGAGGGTCTTTTCTACTTCTTTAAAATATTTTCAATTATTTAATGCTAACACAGCAATAATTAACCTATAATATAAGTAATAAAAAAGATACACAGAATCAGGGAGGTTATTATGAAGATAGGTATTATTGTTTATTCCCAGACCGGCAACACATTATCGGTTGCCCGTAAGCTTCAGGAAAAGCTTTCAGAGGCAGGACATTCAGTAGCCATGGAGCAAATAAAAACGGTAGGAGCTGAACAATCCAACCCTAGAGAAATTAAATTCGAAGCATTACCTGATATCAGCCAGTATGATGCGTTAGTATTCAGTGGTCAAGTTCAAGCTTTTTCACTGTCTCCGGCAATGAAAAGCTACCTGAGTCAGGTGCCATCTCTGCAGGGGAAAAGAGCTGCCTGTCTGGTTACTCAACATCTTCCTTATCCATGGATGGGCGGAAACCGGGCAATTTCTCAGATGAAGAAAATCTGTGAATCCAAGGGCGGGGAAATCTGCGAAACCGGAATTGTAAACTGGTCCAACAAGAAGCGCGAAAACATGATTACCGAAGTTATAGAGAAGCTAAGCCAGATATTTTAGTTTGTTCCAATCAGTTTCTCCACAATCGGTATATCGGCCGGGGCAAAGTCGTATTGGTCGAGTTCGTGCCGCGAAGCAAACCTGACCTGGTCATGAACCGCAGGAATCATCCGGTCTCCCGTCCATTCTGTCCAGTAAGCAAGGAGCTGAATGGTTCCGAACCCTTCATAGCAATGAGTATTTTGGGCAAATAAGCCGTTGACTGAAACATCAATTCCTAGCTCCTCTTTCAGCTCCCTTTTGACGCATTCCTCAGGCGTCTCTCCTGCCTCAATCTTTCCACCGGGAAATTCCCATTTGCCTGGAGCAACCCTGTCTGTAGATTTTCTCTTTGCAATCAGAATCAGATTATCTTTAACCAGTATCGCGGCTGCAATTTTCAAAACCATAATTCTCTCTCCCATTCTTGTCCACTATAACTTATCATTCTTTTCTCCAGCAGGCAACAGCTCTACACCACCATAAATCAATTTATAGTTGTACATCGTTTTATTATTATTCAGGAAAAACAAGTTAACCGCTCATAAGGATTACGAAATCAGATAAACTGAATGCTTGTTATGCTAAATTTCAGACCGGAATTAATTCGCATCCTTGCTCAATAATCCCTAGAATTGACGTCCTGTCAATTCTTCCTGAAATTTAAGCATAACTTCGCATAGTCTATCTAAGATTTCTCCATAGACTTATTCGCCAGTTAACTTGCTTTCCCTGTATACTTTTAGCAGCTCATGTAATTGATAGGTAGAAGAGACACTTGCTGCACCAGAACCGGGTCAACTGTGGTAGAATTATACCATATAAAGAAAGGACTGCTGGGGTGATGTGAATGGAGAAGATAGGATGCCTGATAATACACGGCTTTGGAGGGGGAAGGTTTGAGATTGAACCCCTTAGAAGCTTTTTGAATAACCAGGGTTACGAAACATACTGCCCATTATTGGCCGGGCATGAAAGAGGCAGAAGGGAACTAGCACATACTGGATACCATAACTGGATTGATTCGGCACAGGAAGGGTACGATATCCTGAAGTCGAAATGCAGTAAGGTTATTATAATCGGATTCTCAATGGGCGGGCTTATAGGGGTAAACCTCTTGAAGAATAATGAGGCTGCAGGCTTGGTTACTTTATCAACCCCGGTATGGTTCTGGGACTTTAAAATAATAGCCGGAAATATTTTTAATGATATCAGAAAAGGAAGAAAGGCTTCAATAAAAAGGTATGTCAGGTCGGTGGTAAGGATTCCCTTGACTGCCTGTCTTAATTTTCACAGGCTGCTTCGCAAAACAAAGCCTATGTTTAAAGAAGTAAATGTCCCATGTCTCATAGTTCAGGGTAAGAGAGACGATACAGCAAGGTGGCAAAGTGCAGACTACATCCACGGGCATATAAAATCAGAAAAGAAGGAACTTAAATATTTTGACGACGCTCCGCACCTCATATGCTGTTATGAAAGCAGCCAGAAGGTATTCAATCACGTCCTGAGATTTGCACAATCCCTGGAAGACTAAGAAAACATCTGAAGAGCCAAAACTATCCCGCGCCTGCGGGATTTTTTCATTTGTGATGCAAAGTGCATGTTTTTTGCCGCAAACGACATTTGCATGCTTTTTGCAAGCATAATTCGACGCTTTATGCATTTATCGAGACATATTGAAAATTAGCAAGTAAAATATTAACATTAATGGATTTAATATATCGTGTTTACATAATAAAGAATAAAATGGAGGCGGCATTACCATGGCAAAGCTTAACCTTGTTGTTGCC
>JAWLGL010000211.1:0-3560 GCA_041685035.1 Clostridia bacterium | reverse complement strand
TGGGTCGGAAAACGCCGAAGAGCTGCAGATGGTTGTAAGAAACAGGAGAAATGGTGACGTAATAAAGCCCTCGGGAATGAAGGGAACTAAAAAATTGAAGGATTACTTTATCGATGAAAAAATTCCCAGGGAGCAAAGGCAGATTATACCTCTTATTGCAGTAGGGAATGAAGTAATATGGGTTGTTGGAAGAAGATACTCTGAAAGATATAAAGTTAATAATCAAACAAAGGAGGTTCTTGTTCTTGAATACGAAAGCAGGGAATAACCTTATTAATGGAGTTAAAGAAGTAATTGTAACACGCGAGCAGATGAAGAAAAGGGTGGATGAGCTGGGCAGCAAGATTTCCGAGGATTATGCAGGCAGAGAGCTTGTTATTATTGGAGTTCTCAAGGGTGCTGTAGTATTTTTCTCTGACCTGATTCGAACCATATCACTTCCGGTAACTACAGACTTTATTTCTGTGTCCAGTTACGGGAATTCTGCCAATTCTTCAGGTAATGTAAGGCTTAAAAAAGATATTGAGATTGACATTACCGGCAAAGATGTTTTGGTTGTAGAGGATATAATAGATACAGGCCTTACTCTAAAATATATTAAGGATTTGCTGTTGCAAAGAAGTGCCAGGAGTGTATCAATCTGCTCAGCGCTTGACAAGCCGTCAAGAAGAGATAAGGATATTAATATGGATGTAGAATATATTGGATTTCAGATACCGGATGAGTTTGTAGTTGGTTATGGACTAGATTATGCGGAAAAATACCGCAATCTTGAAGACATATGTGTATTAAGACCTGAAGTATACGGAAAAAATTGATATTTGAAATTTCTTGTCTTTTTAAACCTGTTATGTTAATATACTGTGTTGTATTAGGAAGATGCTAAACATACTAATAACCATATATTCGAGGAATCTTGGAACGGGAAGTGAGGTTGCGTTTTCTGATTTCCGGTTTCCAGCCTATAGAATGGAGGGAAATGGTTGAGAAAATACTTTAAAGGTATAAGTTTTTATCTGCTTCTTTCAGTAGTAATACTGGTTGTAATTCTGATGGTTTCTTCACAGACAGATGTGGAGAGCATGTCGTACTCAGACCTCCTCAATCATCTTAAGGAGAATAATGTAAAGAGAATAGAATTCAATGGTGAAAGAGCAGAGGTAATCCTGAATAATGAACCCCAGGGTGAGATAGGTGATAATCCGCAGATAAAGGGAGAAGAGAAAGAAATAAAGCATCCGGTGGATATTCCTGATGTAACATCCTTTATGGCGGTAATCAATGAGCGGATAGAGAATAATGCCAAGTTTACATTTACGTACTCCCCGCCGCCCCAGCCGCCATGGTGGATAACCTTTTTACCTACACTTGTCCTGGTGCTGTTGTTTGTTGTATTCTGGGCACTTTTCTTGCAGCAGTCCCAAGGTGGAGGAAACAGGGTAATGTCGTTTGGGAAAAGCAGGGCCAAGATGAATACAGACGACAAAAAGAAAATAACCTTTGATGATGTGGCTGGTGTCCAGGAAGAAAAAGAGGAATTAAGAGAGATAGTGGAATTTCTTAAACAGCCTAAGAAATTCGTTGAGATGGGTGCAAGGATACCTAAAGGTGTTCTGCTTGTCGGACCTCCCGGTACAGGTAAGACTCTGCTTGCAAAAGCTGTATCCGGTGAAGCCGGGGTTCCGTTCTTCAGTATCAGTGGGTCGGACTTTGTTGAAATGTTTGTTGGAGTAGGTGCTTCAAGAGTTAGAGACCTGTTTGACCAGGCTAAGAAGAATTCCCCCTGTATAGTGTTTATCGACGAGATAGATGCTGTTGGCAGACATAGGGGAGCCGGACTGGGTGGAGGTCATGACGAAAGGGAGCAGACACTTAACCAACTGCTCGTAGAAATGGACGGATTTGGTATCAATGAAGGGGTCATAATACTTGCTGCCACCAATAGGCCTGATATTCTTGACCCGGCACTGTTAAGGCCGGGAAGATTTGACAGGCAGGTTGTAGTTGGCCTTCCGGATGTTAAGGGAAGGGAAGAGATACTAAAGGTTCATGCTAGAGGCAAACCCTTGGGCGAAGATGTGGAGGTATCTACTCTTGCTAAAAACACAGCCGGTTTTACGGGAGCAGACCTTGAGAATATGCTTAATGAGGCTGCCCTGCTGGCAGCAAGAAAAGATAAAAAGCAAATAAACATGGATGATATGGAAGATGCTATGGTCAAGGTTATTATGGGCCCTGAAAAGAAGAGCCGCGTTATAACCGATAAGGAGAAAAAACTTGTAGCTTACCATGAAGCGGGTCATGCAGTTGTATCGAAATTCCTGCCTACACAGGACCCCATCCACCAGGTATCAATAATACCCAGAGGGCAGGCAGGTGGATATACAATGTATAAGCCAAACGAAGATAAACAGTATATATCCAAGTCTGAGATGCTGGAAAGAATTGTTGTCATGCTGGGTGGAAGGGTGGCTGAGAAAATTGTGCTGGATGATGTGAGTACGGGTGCCCAGAATGATATAGAGAGGGCCACCAAGATTGCCCGTAATATGGTAACCAAATACGGCATGAGTGAAAAACTCGGGCCAATGACTTTCGGGACTGCTCAGGATGAGGTCTTTCTGGGTAAAGACTTTGCCCAAACAAGAAATTACAGTGAGCAAGTAGCTGCTGAAATCGATACAGAAATTAAAGGGATAATTGATAAAGCGTATGACAGGGCAGAATCCCTGCTGAGGGAGAATATATCAAAACTTCATTCGGTAGCTGAAGCGCTAATTGAGAGAGAAAAGATTGAGGGGCCGGAATTTGATGAGTTGTTTGCAAATGCATAGAACCGTAAAAATAATACAAGAAAGTAACAAAAAAACAGATGCAATCAGCATCTGTTTTTTTTGTTGACAGGTTTAAAAAGCTATGTTAGAATTTAATACTGCATTACAATCAGTGGGATACTTATGCCTTGCGGACAGCAAGAGGCAGTTTAGCAATGGTTTTATGAATTAACATGATTATAGCATAACCGAATAAACAATGCAATATATGCTAATAATACATTGGTGCTGAAGATTTCTATTTTAATTTATGTAATATTTTAAGTTTTATACTTCAAAATTTATACAATATTTTTCTAGAGAATAATATGAAGAGAGTTATGAACAGAGAATACAAATTCTATTTGCAAGGCTTTAAATAAAGGCTTTCTCACAGCCTTTTTATAAGCCTTTGTATATTTATACAGTCCTACATGCCTTTTGTGAGAGCGTTGTTGCTGATGCAGTATAGATTTTAGTAAGCTAAATTTTATTGAGGTGATGTTAATGGTTCATGAGGTCAAGCTGGGCAAGGTTAAGAGAATGAGTTATTCCAAAATCGATGAGGTGCTGGACCTACCCAATCTAATTGAGATTCAGAAAAATTCCTATCAGTGGTTTCTTGAAGAAGGATTACGTGAAGTTTTCCGAGATGTGTCCCCGATTACTGATTATACCGGTAATCTGATACTTGAGTTTGTGAATTATTCTCTGGATGAAAGCCCCAAGTACTCAGTAGAGGAGTGC
>JAWLGL010000210.1:0-3584 GCA_041685035.1 Clostridia bacterium | reverse complement strand
GTTCACTATTATTGCTTCATAGCCTGCCTTCTTAAGTGCCCAGACCGAGTGAACCGAGCAGTAGTCAAACTCTATACCCTGACCGATTCTGATTGGACCAGACCCTATAACCAGAATCTTCTTGCCGCTGCTTTCCTTTGATTCACATACCTTATCATACGTTGAGTAGAAGTATGGAGTCGCAGCCTCAAACTCCGCTGCACATGTATCCACCATTTTGAATGAAGGTCTGATTGAATACTGCAGGCGTTTTTGCTTTACATCTTTCTCTATACAGCCTATATACCCGGCTATCACAGCATCGGTAAAGCCCAGTTTCTTTACTTTAAGCAGGAATTCTTCATCCAGTGTTTCCAGCGTCAGAGTTTTTAACTTTTCTTCAATTTTCACTATCTCTTCAAGCTTATGGATGAAGAAACGGTCAATCATTGTAATCTCGTTTATTTCTGAAATTGTTACACCTCTTCTTAGTGCCTCAGCAATTATGAATATCCTCTCATCATTAACGTGTCCTATTCTATCTCTTATTTCAGCATCAGAAAGCTTCTTGCAGTAAGGCTGCTCCAGGGTAAACAGACCCAATTCCAGAGAACGTATGGCCTTCATAAGTGCGCCTTCAAAGGATGAGCTTATGGCCATAACTTCACCTGTAGCTTTCATTTGAGTACCCAGCGTACGGTTGGCCTTCACAAACTTGTCAAATGGCCACTTGGGTATTTTGACCACCACATAGTCCAGAGTTGGTTCAAAGCAGGCATAGGTTTTTCCGGTAACAGCATTCAATATCTCATCCAACCCGTACCCTATAGCTATCTTGGTTGCAACCTTGGCAATCGGATATCCGGTTGCCTTGGAGGCAAGGGCACTCGACCTGCTTACTCTTGGGTTAACCTCAATCACTGCATATTCAAAGCTGCCGGGATTCAACGCGAACTGTACATTGCAGCCGCCTTCTATACCCAGTGCTGAGATTATTTTTAACGATGCCGTCCTTAGCATCTGGTATTCTCTGTCCGACAAGGTCTGTGACGGGGCAACCACAATACTATCTCCGGTATGGACGCCAACGGGGTCGATATTTTCCATATTACATACAGTAATGACGTTACCTTTGCTGTCGCGCATAACTTCATACTCGATTTCCTTCCAACCCGAAATACATTTCTCAATCAACACCTGTGATACCCTGCTGAGCCTTATGCCATTGGACGCAATCTCTTTCAGCTGTTCAGGATTATAAGCAATTCCTCCGCCTGTTCCCCCTAGTGTATATGCCGGTCTCACAATAACCGGATACCCGATTTCAACTGAAAACTCAAGCGCGTCTTCAATGCATCCAACCACCTTACTTGCAATTATAGGCTCATTTATTCTTTCCATGGTATCCTTGAACGACTGCCTGTCCTCAGCCATTTTAATGGCTTCAACAGCTGTCCCGAGCAGCCTTACACCATGTTCATCCAAAAATCCACTCTCGGCCAGCTCCATTGCAAGATTAAGGCCGGTCTGCCCTCCAAGCGTAGGCAGAATACTATCAGGCTTTTCCTCAAGTATTATCTTCTTAACAACCTCTGCAACCAGAGGCTCAATGTATATTTTTCCGGCCACATTCCTATCGGTCATTATTGTTGCAGGATTACTGTTGATAAGTACAACCTCAATCCCTTCCTCAGCCAGCGCCCTGCAAGCTTGTGTTCCCGCATAGTCAAACTCTGCGGCCTGTCCTATAATTATGGGACCGGAGCCAATTACGAGTACTTTTCTGATTTCATTTCTTCTCGGCACTTACCTAACCCCCTGTAATTTACTGATTATTTCCTGTCATATACTTTCTAACCCTGACTCTCCTTGCGTTTCCTTATCATTTCCATAAACTCGTCAAAAAGATATCCGGTATCGGTTGGGCCCGGGGAGGCTTCAGGGTGAAACTGGACTGTAAAGGCCGGTACCCCAAGATAGCGAACCCCTTCAATGGTCTGGTCATTCATGTTTCTATGACTAACAACAGCTTTATTTGTATCTATTGATGATTCAACAATTGTATAACCATGGTTCTGCGAAGTTATATATGTCAAGTCCTTGTCCAGGTCCTTTACCGGGTGATTGCAACCCCTGTGGCCATACTTGAGCCTTTCGGTATCTGAACCGGCAGCAAGAGCCATAATCTGATGTCCAAGGCATATCCCGAGCATCGGTATCTTACCGAACAGGCTTTTGATGGTTTCAATTGTATCCACACAGTCCTTGGGGTCACCCGGGCCATTAGAGAAAACAATACCTTCAGGCTCAACCTTCATAATCTCCTCTGCTGCGGCATTTGCAGGAAAAATATAGACCTTACAGCCTCTTTTAAGCAGAGACCGGACTATATTGTTTTTTACACCCAGGTCAACAAGGGCAATCTTATAACCGTTTCCGTCATAAACCTTGAGTTCAGCTGTAGTAACCTCACTTACAGGGTCCTTGATTTCGAATGCCTTAATATTCTCCAAATGCTCATTTATATTAAAATCATCACTGGTAGAAATCATACCCTTCATTGTTCCCTTTTCTCTCAGAATTCTGGTAAGTGCACGTGTATCAATGCCTTCAATCCCTATTATTCCAGAACGCTCAAGGTACTCATTCAGGTTCTCTACCGACCTCCAATTACTAGGTGTCTGACAGACCTCCCTTACCACAAAACCTCTTACCTGGGGCTTGACTGATTCGATATCTTCAGGATTTACTCCGTAGTTTCCAATCAGAGGGTAGGTCATGGTTACAATCTGACCACAGTATGAAGGGTCGGTCAGGACTTCCTGATACCCTGTCATGCCGGTATTGAATACAACCTCACCGAAAACCTCTCCCTTAGCTCCAAAACTGGAGCCTTCAAAAACTGTTCCATCTTCTAATGCGAGTACTGCTTTTTTCAAGATATTTAACCCTCCATATTCTGATTTTTTTCAGCCATTCCGACAATTTCTTTGTTTAACTCATCTCTCATCCGAATAACCTCAGCCCTGGCAGCCTGGTCAAATTCACGGGCGCTGTAATCAGCCTTCCATCTTTGCGATGTATATGCCGAAGAGATACTCCTGGAGGCATTAACTATTGCCCCCAGCCCGTCCTGCTTAAAGGCCCGGGCAGCATCTGCTGCGGTACCTCCCTGAGCGCCATACCCCGGCACCAGTATATATGCATGTTTCAGAGTATTTCTCAGCTTAATCAGCTGGTCAGGGTATGTAGCTCCGACCACTGCACCAACCGAACTATAGCCATTGACTCCGATGAGCCTTTCTCCCCATCTATTGACATGCTCAGCTACAAGTTCGTATATGTATCTACCTTCGGATGTAGTTATATCCTGAAGGTCTCCCGAGGTTTTATTCGAGGTTTTAACCAGCAGGAAGATTCCTTTCCCATATCTTTCACAGTCCTTAATAAAAGGCTCAACACTATCTCCTCCCAGATAAGGATTAACAGTAATAAAGTCTATATCAAACACTTCTTGAAGCTCTCCATAAATCTCTGTTTTTCCAAGGTAAGCACTTGAATAAGCTTCGGCAGTAGAACCTATGTCTCCCCTCTTGACATCTCCA
>JAWLGL010000209.1:890-3597 GCA_041685035.1 Clostridia bacterium | reverse complement strand
AAGTAATATAGTTAGCATTTATTCTGATGTAGTCAATAGAATAATCACATGTCCAAATAGTTATATTCTCATCGCCTTGCTTGAAATCAATCAGTATATCAATATTTCTATTGGTAAGTGATTGCTCTGCTTTTTTAAATTCCTCCGTACTCAAAGCGGGCTCACCACCTATTACTAATTATTCTCTTTTTTATTTCCACCTGTAAACAGTATTAAAGCTGCAAATGAAAGATGACCCAAACTACTAAAAGTAAAAATAGTATACAATGCAGTCAAAAGACCAGCTTCAAGCTCCCTAACCTATTTTTCATCTCGTTGATTACATTTTTTTCTCCTTCCTCTGACTCCGCTTCAAATGTTACAGAAAACCTTAGGTATGCATCTGCATCATCCCACGGCACTACAGATATCAGCGCTTTTTCAATGAAGTATTTTGCAGTTTCTTCAGCGCTTTTAAACATGCCCCCATTTTCTGTTCCCTTAGGGCATTTAACATAACAATAAAATGATCCCTTAGGTTTCTTTGCATTAAACCCCAATTCATTCAGAGCATTTATCAACAAATCAAAGCGTCTTGAATATTTCCTGCAGATTTCTTTGGTAATCTCAGGGTGATTCATAGCATAAATTCCTGCCTTCTGTATTGCTCTGAACTGCCCGGAATCTGTGTTATCCTTTACTGTACCATAAGCACTGATAACTTTAGCGTTACCGGCTGCGAAAGCCATTCTCCACCCAGTCATATTGAAGGCTTTGGAAAGCGAGTGTATCTCTACCCCTACATCTGTAGCTCCATCAACAGATAAAAAGCTGAGAGGCTTTTCTTTGTCGTAAGTCAAAGCCGCATAAGCTGCATCAGAAACAACTATTATTTTGTGCTTATAAGCAAAATCAATAACTTGTCTGTAGAATTCCTTTGTAGCCACCTGTCCTGTAGGATTATTGGGGTAATTGATGTATAGAATCTTTGCTTTTTCCAGTACATCCTTTGGAATGGAATACAAATCGGGATAAAAGCTGTTTTCTTCCTGCAATGGCAGATTGTATACCTGACCGCCAAAATACTTTGTCCATGTAGAAATAACCGGATATCCCGGAACAGTTGCCAGAGTGAAATCACCAGGATTAATAAGACATGCAGGCAACATTGCCAGGATTGGCTTTGAACCTATTCCGTGCAAAATATTCTTTACCGGGTCGATATTATTTACGCCATATACCTTTTTAAGATATCCGGCAGCAGTTTCATAAAATTCCTGTGTTCCATTATCCGAATAGAACCTGTTTTCCGCTTTTCCGGCTTCTCTATACAGCACATCAACTATTCCGGACTCTGCGGGCATATCCGGCTCACCAACTCCCATATCAATCAAAGGTAGATAAGGGTTAAGGTGCCTTGCCCTGGCTTTAGCTTCTTTAATTACTGCAAATTTATAAGTTCCTTCATCCTTGCCAAAGCTGCTCCCACCTAATCTTTCGGATATCCTGTCACTTGTAAAATCCACATGATCCCCTCCTATATTAACTGACTCACAAAGTACCTGCTAAGTTCACCTTCAAAAACTGAATCAACACTTCCAGTCATGAACACATTCCCTTTTTCGCTGATTTCTATCTTGATCATTCCACCCCGCATATGTACATTAATATGATTTTCAGTCAAACCAAGCCTGAAGGCAGCTGATGCTGCCGCGCAACTGCTGCTTCCTGATGCGAGAGTATATCCTGCTCCTCTTTCCCAAATCTCAATTTGAATATTATTTCTATCTATAACTTTCATAAATTGCACATTGATCCTGTTTGTGAAGAGGAGAAAGATTAATTTTACTGCTTGAGGGATCAAACACTAAATAATCGTTGCCTAAAGCTGAATACTTCGTAAATCTTGTACGCATAAATAAATCTCCTTATCATTACGCTTTATATGCCTGATACGCATTTGCCCTTGGAATACCAGTAATTTTTGCAGCTTCATATCCCGTGAGCTCTCCTTCTCTGCAAAGCGCAATATACAGCTCAGATTCATGTCTTGTAAGACCTGTTTTCATAAGGCATTCTTCTAGATTCAATTTTTCACCCCCTCATAGTAGTATTATTTGCTACTACTATTAATATCATTTTTTTTTAACTTTGTCAATAAATTTTCCAGCAAAAATAGTCGAGAATCCAGGGGCTCTTTAATGATATAATGTAAAGGGACATACCTCAATAAGAAGTATTCCGTGAGGGTCTGAGGAATGTCCCTTTTCCCGGGGAGGAGGATAGTAATGCATTACTCAAACCCTGTTCAGGATGCAAGAAACTATATAAATGAAAACCTTACTGCCGGCCTGTCCCTGGAGGCATTAGCCGACTATGTGAATTTTTCCCCCTATCACTTTCAAAGGTTGTTACTTCTATGCACAGGGGAGGCTCCAAATGGAATATGTACGACGGCAGCGTATCAGAGCAGCTTCACGGGATTAAGTCTCAATAAAGTTAAACATTATCGAAATTGCTGCAAAATACAGATTTGAATCTCAGGGTGGATTTTGCAGGGCATTTAAAAGGTATTACGGTATAACTCCGGGTGAATACAGAAAATTGAACATAAAAAATGGCAAAATAATAAAGATAGTTTTACAAGGCAGTACCCCCCACATACCAATTAAGGCAAGTGAAGGTACTGCTTTGCGTGGCTGTACTATTTCACTTTTCTATATCGAAT
>JAWLGL010000209.1:0-880 GCA_041685035.1 Clostridia bacterium | reverse complement strand
TATAACCTACTTCGATTACCTTGATTAAACTTGCGATTGATAATTCTTCATTAGCTGTTTTCAATTGCAAATTATATAGCATAAATGATTGCTCTGTGAGTTATTCCGCTAATAGGATTTTTATCATAGTCGCCATACTCCTGCTCAACCACAAATCCATAGTAATCAAGCCAATCATGAACATTATGCAGAGTTGGGATATGCTTTGCCGACTTCTTTTCAAAGACGTATGTTTCTCCATTGGGAAGAGTTATCTCGGTTCGGCTTTTACCACTTGTCATCTGTGTTTCAAGGTTATAACTTCCACCACAACCGATATATCTGCCGTAGACACCGGTATCATCTATACCCTTGAGAATTAATTTTGTTAATATCCAAAATTTTTTACCTCCAATATCTTTTCATCAATTCTCCGAACAACGCTGTGGGTATAAGCGTAGAAATATTTGAGCCAGAAACCATAGGCAGTCGGGTTTAGTCTTTCAAAATCCACGCCGAGTCTTGTATACCCCTTAGCTTTCAGTTTGCAAGTTGTACTGCCGCTTTAATGTGGTCGACGGTAAAGTCAACGATTTGCATTTATTGCATCCCTCCAATTTTAATGATAATATCATGCTCATAGACTTTCGTCGGCCGCCCCCAAGTAAAGCTGGTAAGCCCGATTCCACGGAATCCGTATCATTCCGCACCCCTTTCCAATATAAAGCACATTGTATCTGCCTCACCGGTATATGGACTGCCGCAGACATCGTCAAACACGCTTTTTACACCAAACCCAAGCGATGATACCTCATCGGTCAGCTTTGGTATTGTATAGGCTGTATCCCATATCAAATACTCTTTTATCCCATCATTCCTGACTACAACATATTGATTGAGT
>JAWLGL010000208.1:0-3598 GCA_041685035.1 Clostridia bacterium | reverse complement strand
ATGATAAAGAGCCTGAAACCGGATGTGGTTCTGATGGATATTAATATGCCTGTAATGAACGGAATACAGGCAATAAAAGAACTCAGAGAGGCTGAAGTACCTTCAAAAATTGTAGTATTGACAATCCATGAGGACAGGGAGTACCTGTTTAAAACCCTGCAGACAGGTGCAGAGGGTTATGTGCTTAAAGACGCAGAATCCAGCGTACTTCTGGCTGCAATCAGAAGCGTATACAACGGTCAGAACTATATACAGCCCAATATGACAAGGGAACTTGTAAAAGAATTTACACGCGTGACCAGAAATGAAAAAAGAAGGTCTGACGAAATTCCTCTGACCGACAGGGAGATTGAGGTTATTGAGTTGATAGCGGAAGGGATGCTCAACAAGCAGATAGCCCAGAAACTATTTATAAGTGAAAAGACCGTAAAAAACCACGTCTCAAATATTTTTAAAAAGCTGAATGTGAGTGACAGGACTCAGGCAGCTATCTACGCATTGAAGCATAATATTAAGAAATAGTCAGGCCACGGGCTGGAATTCTTAGACAGTCCGAATTCCTTCGTACCCAAAAGTCAAATACATATAATAAAAGCAAACCCCCCGGCATAACATTTAATGATGAACCGATAAGTGGGGGAATTTTTATGCCAAAAAAAATAAGAATATTTGCCTTTATGCTGGTAATGGTTTTCGCTTTCAGCAGTATTATTATGTATCCGTATGTTAAGGCCGAAGATATCGAGGTATTTGAAGATGAAGAAAGGGCGCAGCCGACGCTAAACGTGCAGGAGGAGCAGACGGGGCCGCTGTTTGAACTTGAGTCTGAGTCAGCCATCCTTATCGATGCTGGTTCGGGTCAGGTGCTGTTTGAAAAGAAGTGCCATGAGAGATTACGACCGGCAAGCGTCACCAAGGTTATGTCACTATTGCTGATTATGGAAGCAATAGATACGGGAAAAATCAAGCTCAGTGATATTGTTACATGCAGTGAATATGCGGCTGGTATGGGAGGGTCGCAAATCTGGCTTGAACCAGGGGAGCAGATGACGGTTGATGAGATGCTCAAGTGTGTGACGGTTGCATCGGCAAATGATGTGACTGTTGCTCTGGCCGAGCATATATACGGAAGCATAGAAGCATTTGTAAATGAAATGAACAGAAGGGCAAAGAAGCTGGGAATGAAGGACACCAATTTTGTAAATGCTACAGGGCTTGATGCAGACAATCATTATACCAGCGCTTACGATATTGCCCTTATGTCAAGGGAACTCATAAACAAGTATCCTCTCATACACAAGTACACAACCATCTGGATGGATACAGTGAGGGATGGGGAATTCGGTCTGGCCAATACAAATAAACTTGTCAGGTTTTACGACGGCTGCGATGGACTTAAAACCGGCTCTACATCCAAATCACTGTTTTGCCTCTCGGCTACGGCTGTGAGGAATAACCTGAGACTGATTGCGGTCGTCATGGCTGCGCCAACAAGCAAAATCAGATTCGCAGAAACCTCAAAGCTGTTTGACCACGGTTTTGCCAGCTTCAGTTCGGTACTTTCTGCCAGAAAGGGTGAGGTGTACGGCACTGTTAAAGTTGCAAAGGGTATAAAAGGCAAGCTGGACTGCGTAGTAGCTGAAGATGCCAGGGTTCTGGTGAGAAAAGGTAAAGAGGAGACTATTGAAAGGGTTATCTCCCTGCCCGAAAAAATAAAAGCTCCTGTAGAAAAAGGGCAGAAGATAGGTGAGGTTGAGATGAAGACCAGGGAGAAGAAACTTGCAAGCTTTGACCTTGTTGCTGCAGAATCTGTAGGGAAAGCGACGTTTGTAAAGCTGTTTACCACAATTGTAGATAGATGGTTCAATGTAGGCAGGTGAGAGTGTTAACCGGGAATCTGGGATAAAAATGGGCAGGCATTCACGCCTGTTCCTTTTTATTCCCAATTTGTTATTGCGGTGAGCCGAAGCCACGAGCTTAGCGTGGTGGGCAGTGTAACAGTTGAATTTGTCATTGCGGTGAGCCGAAGCCACGAGCTTTGCGTGGTGGGCAGCGCAATAGTTGAATTTGTCATTGCGAGCGCAGCGCGGCAATCTCAGACCCAAAAGGAATACTTGAGGGTTAGTTTTAAGCCCTAAACCTCCTCAGAATGACAAATGGTATAAAGGGTAAGCTAAAATTACTTTTAAGAAATGAGTACAATGGTATAATATATTAAGAAATGGTTTGAAACCATTGATTTCAGGAGGTGGCGCAAGAGATGGAAAAGTACGTTTGTGTAGTATGCGGTTACGTATACGACCCGGAGGTTGGTGACCCGGATGCCGAAATTCCTGCAGGTACGGCATTTGAAGATTTACCGGATGAATGGGTATGCCCTGTCTGTGGTGTTGGCAAGGACCAGTTTGAGGAGGAGCAGTAATGCAGCCTGTACAGATAAGCGACAATATCTACTGGGTTGGCGGAGTTGATTGGGACTTACGGGACTTTCACGGCTATGTGACGCGCAGAGGTTCCTCGTATAATGCCTACCTTATTGTTGATGAGAAGATTACACTGGTCGATACGGTCAAGCATTATCTGTTTGACGAGATGATGGCCAGGATATCACGCATTGTTGACCCGTCCAAAATAGACTATGTAATCTCAAACCATGTGGAGATGGATCATTCGGGTGGCTTGCCGGAGCTGATGAAGGCTGCACCGAATGCAGTTGTTGTTACTTCTCCTAATGGTGAAAAGGGTTTACGAGCGCATTATAAGAAGGACTGGAACTTCAGGATTGTGAAGTCCGGAGATGTTCTCAATATTGGCCGGAGAAATATCAATTTTGTCCTGACGCCGATGATTCACTGGCCGGACAATATGGTATCCTATGTGCCCGAAGACAGACTCCTGTTTTCAAACGATGCATTCGGACAGCACATCGCTTCGTCCGAGAGGCTTGACCATGAGCTTCCATATGACATGGTAAAAGAGGAGGCTGCAAGGTATTACGCAAACATTGTCCTACCTTACAGCATCCAGGTCCAGAAGGCTCTTGAGACCGTAGGAGGCCTGGATAGAGGGATTATTGCACCCAGCCACGGTGTTGTATGGAAGTCGCATATAAAGGATATCCTGGAGGAGTACGGCAAATGGTCGGCAAATCAGACAGAGAACAAGGCGGTTATAGTTTATGACTCCATGTGGGAGTCAACCGGGAAGATTGCATATGCCGTCCAGAGTGCTTTCGAAGACAAGGGCGTGACAACACGGATGTTTAATCTGAAGGCCAACCATAATTCTGATATCATGACCGAGGTTCTGAATGCCAGGTATATATGTGTAGGTTCATCGACGCTGAATAACAATATGCTTCCTACTGTGGCATCCTTCCTGACCTATATGAAAGGCCTTGCCCCCAAGAACCGGGTGGGACTGGCCTTCGGCTCCTATGGCTGGGGAGGTCAGAGCATTGCCCAGGTCGAAGAGGTGCTTAAGGGCTGTGGTTTTGAGATGCTCGAAAGCATAAAGTATCAGTATATACCCGAAGAGGGCTGGCTTGGAGAAACGGCTGGGAAATTGAAGGAGCAAATAGTCTGAACTGTTGTTTTTT
>JAWLGL010000010.1:11157-20374 GCA_041685035.1 Clostridia bacterium | reverse complement strand
GCCGTCTGGCTTTTTCCCGCTCCTGATAGACCTGTAATGATTATGAATCTCATTTTATCCTCCGTTCAATCTTCACCAATAATCCTTACTTCAGTTTCAAGTTCGACTCCAAACCTCAATTTAACCCTGTCCTTAACTATCTGAATCAGGCCCAATATATCTCCAGCAGTTGCTCCGCCCTTGTTGATAATAAAACCTGTATGCTTCTCTGATACCTGCGCACCACCGAAAGAATAGCCCTTTAGCCCTGCGTCCTCAATCAGCTTGCCGGTAAAATAACCCTGCGGTCGTTTAAATATGCTCCCGGCACTTGGAAATGACAAGGGCTGCTTTTCAAGTCTTTGCGCCCTCAAAGTACGCATCTTCTCATATATGTCTTCCTTTATTCCGCTTGTCAACCTGAGGCTGCATTTCAAGACTATATAACCGCCTCTACTAAAAAAACTTGTTCTATATCCAAAGCCATGGTCATTTTTACTCAGCGTCCTGATTTCTCCATCCATATTGATGTATTCGGTACTGTCAACTACATCACTCATCTGGCCGTCATAAGCCCCTGCATTCATAACCAGTGCACCTCCAAGTGTACCCGGTATACCGCATGCGAACTCAAGACCTGTAAGTCCCTCATCAGCAGCCAGATTTGACAGCTTTGAAAGCAAAGTGCCCGCCTCAGCTTCTATTATATCATTTTCAACCTTAATACTGTTGAAATTGTCTAAAATCTTTAAGACAACGCCCCGGATTCCTTTATCCTTTACAATGAGATTAGTTCCATTGCCCATAATATACAAGGGATAATTATTGTCTGCAGTATATGACAAGACCTTTCTTATTTCGTCGGTTGTCTCTGGGACAACCAGTATATCTGCAGGACCTCCTACTTTAAAGGACGTATGTCTGCTCATGTGCTCGTTGGTAAATACTCTTTTGAGGCCCAACTCCTGTTCCATATGAACAGCTGCCTTTTCAATATTCATTCATGTTCCTCCTATCTTCCAAGCATGGCAGCCCCAATTATTCCTGCATCATTCCCCAGTTCAGCCGTTTTAAGCGTTGTTCCAGGACAGCCTCCATCATAAACCAGCTTGGAAACTTCGGGCTCCAGCAGATTCAGCAGATAGTCACCCTGCTGTCCAACTCCTCCACCTATTACAAAAACCTCGGGCATAATTATATTTATTATATTGGCTATACCTTCAGCCAGATATGTCACATATTGGCCCAAAACTTTTTGCGCAACAGGGTCACATTTCTTAGCAGCATCAAATATCAGCTTCCCGTTAATTTTTGAAATATCACCACCGGCAAGCTTATAGATTTCACTGTTCTTTTCCTCTTCAAGTGCCCGAACTGCGCTCTCAACCAATGCCGTAGCTGATGAATAGGCCTCCCAACAGCCTTTTCTTCCACATGAACACTGATTTCCGCCAAGCACAATCACCATATGCCCCATCTCTGAACCGGCGAAATTAAATCCACTGAATATTTTCCCATCAATTATTATTCCTCCGCCAAGTCCTGTACCGAGTGTAATTGTGACCGATGTTTGTGAACCCCTTGCAGCACCGGAGATGCTTTCTCCAAGAGCTGCGCAATTCGCATCATTTTCAATCTGGACATCAAAATCCAAATGTTTTCTGAACTCTTCCCTGATAGGTACATTATAAAACTTGAGTGTACTAGGACATGTAACTGTTCCACTCGCATTATTGGCAGCGCCAGGCATACCTATACCTATGGATTTTATTTCCCCGATATTCATTCCAGAATCATATAAAAGCTTCCGACAGAGTTCAGCCGAATCAGCCATTAAATCTTCGTAGCTTCTACCCAGAGAACTAGGAATAGTAGACTTGCCCAGGAGCTCTCCATCATTTGTTACAAGCCCTGCTGCAATATGTGACCCGCCTAGGTCTATGCCAATATTCATGAATACCCCCTCGCATTACTATCTGCGTTTCCTTTTTTTTATGAAACTTAGAACCTTGTCAACAGAAGTATTCAGCACAAGGTCTTCTGGCAGTCCAATCTGCTCAATAATTCTGTTTACTTCACTGAAATCCCCAACTTCAAAGCTTATATGGGCATCACTTCCACATACAAGCTCTGTTCCATATTCTTTAGCCTTTTGTGCGAATTCGGCGGCAATAGGCTCACAGCCTCTCCTTACCATGGGAGATTTGTTGTTCAGTTCAATCAGCTTCCCATATTCCTTGGCCGCAGCAGTAACCTCATCGACATCAACACAGTACATCGGATTGTCGGGGTGTCCTAATATATCAACATATGGATTCTTTAAAGCATTTATGACAGCTCTCGTGTTATCCCCGACCGTTCCCGGTTCACAGCAAGGTGGATGGAATGATGCTATAACGATATCAAGCCTTTCAAGAATACCTTCATCTATATCTATATCGCCGTCATAATTAATAATGTTTGCTTCAACACCTTTAAGAATTCTCACTCCGTCTATAACTTCAGGGACAACGCGCAGGTTCCAGAAATGCCATTCGTGCGGGGCATCAGGTATACTTCCGCCGTGGTCGGTAATGGCCAGAAGCTCAATACCTCTTGCTCTGGCAGCCGCTGCACATTCTTGAATTGTACTATAGGCATGAGCACTGGCAACTGTATGGCAGTGCATATCTGTAACTATTTTCATTTGGTCACCCCGCTAGTTTAGTAAAGTTTTACTCCAGGGAACTGCTGAGCCTTTCGGCCAGCTCCTTGGCGGTGTTATAGCCAAGCTTTCTCTGTCTGTTATTAATTGCAGCAGCTTCAATGATAACTGCCAAATTCCTCCCGGGAGCAACCGGCACTCTCATTATAGGTATTCTTTGTTCAAGTATCACCGTATATTTTTCTTCTATACCCAAACGATCATATTCGCTGTTTTCGTCCCACTTTTCGAGATTTACAACCAAATCAATTTTCTCAACCGATTTTACCGAGCCAATACCAAATAGATTTTTTACATCAATGATTCCAAGACCTCTTATTTCAATCAGGTGCTTAATCATCTCCGGCGCACTGCCCACCAAAGTTTTTTCCGAAACCTTTTTTATTTCCACTGCATCATCAGCAACAAGCCGGTGTCCTCTTTTTACCAATTCAAGTGCAGTCTCACTTTTTCCGGAGCCACTTTCCCCAGTTATCAGAATCCCTTCACCGTAAACATCTACAAGCCCCCCATGAATGGTAACCCTGGGAGCAAGCTGAAGGTTAAGATATCCAATAATATTGCTTAGAAACCTCGAGGTAACCTCATTGGTCTTGAGAACAGGGACTTTGGATTCCTGGGATATGTCCAGCATCTCTTCAACTGCCGGAAGACCTCTGGTTATTATAACACATGGAAAGCAGCATTTATAAAATCTCTCCAGGCATGTAGTTCTTTCCAAGGGAGCAAGTGAATCCAGGTAGGCTGATTCTGCCCTTCCGATTATCTGTATTCTTCCTTCTCCAAAATAATCAAAGTAGCCCTTCAATGCAAGGCCCGGCCTGTTTATCTCGGGAACAGATACTGTTACGGTGTCAAGTAGTTCTGAGCCGCAAACAACTTCAAGCTCCAACTCTTCAACAATTTCCTTTAATGATACATTATACTCAGCTTGATTGTTCATTACCATCTCCTGAACTATTCATATTACTGAGCAGGTTCCCTGCTTTTCTTTGCCGGGAACCTACCTACTTCTATATATTACAGTAATGCAGTTATTTCCCTGCACCAACACCTGTACTGCCAAAGCCACCCTTACGGTCTGTATCTGCCAGTTCATCGCTTATAATCCAGTTTACTTCAAATACGGGCATCAACACGAACTGGGCAATCCTATCCCCTGGATTAATGGTTTGAGTTTGGCTGCTCAGGTTTATTACCGCGACTTTAAGTTCATCGGTATAATCAGAGTCAATGAGGCCAACTCCATTGCTCAGGGCAATCCCTCTTTTTGATGCAAGCCCGGACCTTGCAAAAATAAACCCTGCCATATCAGGTTCCAGAATTTGAATTGCAATACCGGTACCAACCAGTTTTCTTTCTCCAGGTTCAAGGACTATAGGGTGATTTATACAGGCGCACAAGTCCATTCCCGCTGAACCGGGGGTTGCATACTTTGGGAGGCCGAGCTCATCAACCTTTGAATCAAGAACCTTCACCCTGACTTGCCTACTGCTGCTCCTCAAATTCAATATAAAGACTCCTTTCAATAGGCATATTACTTATTCTTATCCCGATTTTCATATGAATTAACAAGCTCGTCTACAAAACTCATATACTTCTTGGCATCCTGCTCACTCATAAATCGAACAATTTTTATACCATACTCACTCTTATCTGCACCTAACTTACGTACCCTGGCAACCTCTCCGGTAAAAACACATACGGTGGACGGGTAGGTTAGTACAAGCTTGACATCAAGTGTCTTTCCTTTTTCATATGTAGTCTTTGAAGCAAGCAGAATACCTGACTTGCTAACATTAACTACCGAAGCAAGGTTTTTATTGTCTGTAAAAGCAATCAATCTCAGATTTATTCTTCGTTCCTTCCTGACATTGTAGTACTCCTCAACCTCTGAGGCTATTTCTATTATGAGGCTAAGCCCGCTGGGTCTGATATCCATCCCCAGTATTCTTGCATCAAAGTAGTATTCGGTTTGTTTTCTGTCTACTCTGCATTTAATTATATCATCAACAAGCAGGCCTGACTTCTCAAAATCACGCGAAACAATAAGATAGATTCTGTTTTTATCAACCTTGGTTATGAGACAGTAAAGAAGCTGGCTGGTAGATGTATGTTCAATCAAAAGATATTCATTTATCAAATCACTGAAATTCAACATTATTTACCCCCAGGAATTAAGTTAGAGTGATGCGGCCATTCGCTGCGCTCAAGGAACGTCCCTCTTTGATTACTTCTTTTATATTATATTTGTATGCAAATCAGATTTCAAGCCAAATGTTCTTCTTATCTAAAGACCGGCGTATGTGCCGGTCCTATTTTGAAGCCTCCATATTTTTTTCTAATTCGGTTATGTTATCAACCGCAAGCTTACCCTTTAGTTTGACCAACGAGCCGCTCCTCCGTTTTACCACTTTCTCCATCTCCTGAATAGAAAAATCAATCTTATTAATTAAATCCTGTTGTTCCTTGCTGGCAGTAGTTCTTATACCCTGGAATAAATCCTTACATGAGTCAAGATTGCTTTCCGCTTTATCCCACGCCTCCAGATCGGCATAAAAAATTACATTTCTTGTATAGTGTTTTATTCTCTTCAGGTCTGGCGGCACCTTGGTATCATACATCATCCAGAAATTAGCCAGCTGCAGATTCAGATTGTTTGCTTCAAGTAATGCTTGGGCCCTGTTTTTTGAGCCAATATGGCTGGTGAGATTATTAAGTATCCCACTGAATCCATCAATGTTGTTCTTTGATATACCATCCTTTGCGGCCTGTGAAATGTATTCATTCCACTGTATATGGATTTTTTCAGCATCATTCATGGCTGCCGGCCAGTTCACCAGAGGTTTTGGTTCTAACAGCGCTGTCTGTCCTTCAAGGCCTCCCAGCTGTCCTCCCATCTGAGCCTTTTGCTGGTCCTGCTCACTACCCTCCTGATTGTTGGCTCCGCTCTGCTCTTCACCCCCCTTAGTCTGCTGGCTGCCCTGATCCTGCTGGCCGCCTTCTGTCTGCCGCCCAATATCCGGTCTAGGCTCTACCGGCTGCTGTGGCACACCGCTCAACATACCAATCATAGCCTCAACATTGGTTTCAATTTCACGAAGCTTATCAGGATTTTTCTTCTCCTGACCGGCCGACTGCTGTTGAGGCACTTGCTGCTGATTAGTATTACTGCATCCCGCTGAAACCAAAACACATATCAATGTAATTAATAATAAAGCTTTGGTTGGTTTGTATCTTGTACCCATATTCATCACCCTGTTCTATTATTTCCAACAAGCTGCAAAGAATACCGGTACAAATTAATCAATGTGGGTTCCTACTTAATGCTAACATCTGCTCCAACCGGAACAATCTGAATCCATGTCTGACCGTTATTCAGGGTTATTTCACTTCCATTTTTATCTTTGAATTCTGTTTTGGCTGTCTTACCCGATTTTTTCCATGTAATTTCAGTGTACTTTCCATTTGTAATGTAATAACCCTTTCCACTGCCTACTGTATCCATCTGCTGTCTTCCGGTCTTTGTGCCATCATTCAGAAGGTAGTTCCTTACAAAGGCAATAATAATATTTTTTGCAGAGTATTGAACCTTACTGACTGCGTCGGTGTGCGGCTTTTCACCCTGAAACCTTTTATATATCCTTGATGGCTGGTCATACTGATAGTTTACTGTACGATAATATGAATAGGGAATTTTTATATTGTGTGCCTGTTTGCCGTCAGTCAGTTCAAGTTGGTCTGTGCTATATTTAAACACCGATACATTTGTCTTGTCTCTGTATTTTTTCCGCTCAATCATTGACTTGATTCTTTCCATGCTTGTGAAGGCATTCTGCCAATCTCCACGTTTATCGGGGTTTCTCCAGAATATCTCTTCATCTACTCCGCGAATACCATTTATGTTGTTCACATTCAGAGTTGCAATACCCCTTTCTGCAAGTGGGCTCCAGCCGAAATGCACATAGATGGGGTCATGTTCGAGCGCATAATGTAAAAAATAATGCCTGCTGCTTCTCACCGGTCCAATGACTTCCGGATTTACTCCCTTGAAAAAAGCCATAAACCTCGTTTCCCCACCTTCTGCAACCATTTCATATACTGCATAGGCCTTGTGCATACCCGATTGCCTTGACCTGGCCACACCTTCATTATCTATCATTACTGCGACAGGCCTCTCCTCAGTCTGTGGAAAAACCGGGTTTTTAACTTCAGGTTCCTGTTCAGGAACAGGCTTATTCACACTCTGGTTCGGTTGTTCACTCATAGTCTCAACGGTTTTCTTCATCCAACATCCGCTTAATCCAATAATTACTACAATCATAATTGATATCAATAGATAGGATTTTTTCATTTGTTTACCTCCAAGAAAAATAATTAACAGCTATTTAAGGAAAGGAAGCAGGCTAAGATTATTCACCAGTTGAAACAGCATAAGCATTATTAATACTCCTACAAATGCTCCGATAATAACCTCAAGCAGGCTGTGGATTTTGGCCTCTATCCTGCTTTGCACCACCAGCAGGCTTAATACAAGTGCCATAGTGAAAATCTTGATATCATTTGTGAGTATCCATATTGCGGTCAATATTGAAAATGCCAGAGCTGAGTGCCCGCTTGGCATTCCGCCCTGCAAAGGGGTTCCAGTTCTAAAATATGCTTTCAATACTAATATGCAAATCAAGGTGACCAGTAAACCAATAAAAACAATATGTATAGGACTGTTGCTAAGCTTGTTCATTATGCTGGTTGCTGTGGGCTCTATCTTATCAAAGAAAATAAGATAAGCAACAACCACTGCGTTAAAGGCAGCTGCAAGAACTGCCCCAGCTGCAACATCCTTTACTATCTTTGCTCTGGGGTGAAACTCATCAACTATGATGTTCACAACCTCTTCAATGGATGTATTAACCAGCTCCGCAAAAATTACAAGGGTTATGGTCAGGAAAAGAGCTATTATCTCTACTCTTGGCAAGTCATAAAATAAGCTGAGTAACAGAATGGTTATGGCAGCCAGACAATGTATTTTCATATTTCTCTGTGTTCTGACAGCATAGACTATTCCATTGATAGCATTATTAAAGCTCTCAATTATGTTGGTGTTTCTGCTTTTCAACTATATACACCTTCCTTCGTCAAATTTCAAGTATGTGAGAATTCTATTCATCCCTTGCCAGCCCTAATGACTGAAGAATTTCCTCCTCTTTTCCTCTCATTAATTCCCTTTGGTCTTCGACAATATGGTCATACCCCAGCAGGTGAAGGACTCCATGCACTGCAAGGAATCCGGCCTCTCTTTCAAAGCTGTGTCCGTATTCTCCTGCCTGCCTGCCTGCGGTTTCCAGTGATATGACTATATCTCCAAGCACCAATCTGCCTGTAACCTCGGTACTATCCTTTGACAGTATTCTTTCGATTTCTCTTCTATCATACATTGGGAAGGACAATACATCGGTAGGTCTATTCTTTCCTCTATACTCTAAGTTCAAATCCCGAATAGAGCTGTCATCTGTCAGAAGCATACTTAATTCTGTGGGAATCATAACCTTCTCTGTTTCCAGCACTTTAAGAACCGCTGTCTGCAAGAAGGTTTTTAACCGCTTGTCTATCTTATATTTTTTCTGTTGGTTTAGAATCCACACTCTGGTGTTTTGCTTGCTTATCATCTTTATCTTCCTCCATGGTTAAAAGGTCAAGGGGGTCAATAAACTCCATCTCTTCCTTATCGAGGTCACCGGGGGATAATTCCGGGTACACCTCTCTGTCGTGGAAGCACCCGCTTAACACCTTCATAAATGCTGTTGCAATCAAATCCAAATCCTTAAGCGTTAAATCACAGTGGTCAAGCTGCCCGTCTTCCAGCTTATCCTTAATTATCTTGCGTACCAGTCCTTCGATTCTTCCTTCGGTTTTATCGGGCATCGACCTGACTGCCGCTTCAATTGAATCTGCGAGCAGTACCACTGCAGCCTCTTTAGTTGTAGGTCTGGGGCCTTCATACCTGTAGCTCTCCTGTTTGGTCTGGTTTTCAAGACGTTCTGACTTTTTTGCCTTGTGGTAGAAATATGCTACCAGGGTTGTACCGTGGTGCTGCATAATTATTTCTTTTATCGGAATGGGAATACCATATTGTTCAGCCAGTTCAACCCCGTCACGCGTATGAGATGTTATAACCAGTGCACTTAAGCTGGGCGTCATTCTCTCATGAGGATTATCGAGATACTGGTTCTCCTTGAAAAAATAGGGCCTCTTGAGTTTTCCAATATCATGATAGAATGCGGCTACCCTCGCCAACAGTTCATTTCCCCCAATGGCTTCGGTTGCAACCTCTGCTAGGTTGCCGACCAAAAGGCTGTGATGGTAAGTACCCGGGGCCTCAAGCAAAAGCCTCTTTATCAGCGGCTGATTGGGATTTGAAAGCTCAAGCAGCTTTAACGGGGTAATGACGTTAAAGGTACTTTCCCAGAATGGAAGGGTTCCGATGGCAAGCACTATGGAGAATATGCCGTTTACAACACCAACTGCACTGTCCAT
>JAWLGL010000010.1:0-11147 GCA_041685035.1 Clostridia bacterium | reverse complement strand
AGAATCTTGTCAGATACCTCCTTGCTTACTATACCAATACACAGTATTATCAAGCCGTTCACCAATGATAATGCCAGACCGGCCAGAACCAGTTTTCTCCTTTGGTCGGCCTTTGAAACTGCAAAAGCTGCGAAGATTCCACCTATAATGGACAGGTAGGCAAAGTTGATATCTCCTTTTGTGATTATTGTAATCAGCACAGCAAGAATGATATTTGTAAACACTGCTAGCCTGACATCCAATAGTAATGAGATGAGTATTGGCGCAAAAGAGAAAGGAATAAGATATACTGATATCTCCGAAAAACCCCTTGCCATCAACAAGGTAAGAATAAAAATAACTCCTATAAGCACCAAATCTGACCGTCTTTCCAAAATACCCTTATTAAAATAATAGAGGTATGCTGCATAAATCACTCCAAGCAGAGCCATCAGGCCGAATATACTTAGAAAAAACAGAAAATCAATCTTACCCTTGACTTTTATTAGGTTGAGCTTTTTCAACACTTCTACCTGAGCATCGGTTACAGTTTCACCCTCAGAAACAATTATCTGGCCTTTATCATATTTTGCAATACTTCTGTTCCACGCTTCCTGCCTAGTTCTCTCTGTAAGCGCCTTATCCTCAATCATATTAGGTTTTATCACATTAAAGCAAATTATTTTTCCAATTCCCTTGAGTGTATTGGGAAGTTCAGTTTTTTCAATTTCCTCTTCAGCGAAGATAATGCTTCTTTCAAGAGATTCTTCGGTTATCCCCTGGTTCATTACCTTCTTTACAATGTCATTTAATGTTTGTTCAAAACTCCTCGCTGTATAGTCATCAACCGCCAGAAAATAATTAATCTGACTCCTGCTTAACCCCAGACTAGCTTCAGTCTCTTCTTCAGATATCTGTGCATTAGAGTGCCCGCTTGTATTTACGCTCTGCATATTCTCAATCAGTCTCGGTATTGAATACAATGCCTCCTGGGTTATTGACTCATCACGGCTGTATTTGGGGGTAACCTGCTCTGCAGCTTCCTGTTGAAGCTTTCTAGTAGTTATTGTATCCTCAACTTCCCTCGGGGCGTATATAGTATATTCAGACTTATCTCCTTCGTTCAGTTGGTACTTCTTCGGCTCCGCACCATTAAGTACCACAACGTATGAGATAATCATAACAACAATACCTATACATACCCTATGGAATGCAGCGTTTGAAAACAGCTTTCTGAGTGAAATACCTTGTTCCCTCTTCTCAATCACTGATTCTGCTCCTTCCTCTGCTTGAACCGGGTTTCCCGTTTACTTACTGCATCAGTCAGCAGTTGGTCCAGCTATTTGCCTTCATAACGGCTGTATGCCTCGATTATTTTCTCGACTACTCTATGCCTTACAACATCCCTATGGGTGAGTTCAACAAACTCAATTCCCTTAATTCCTTTAAGAATCTTTTGCGCTTCTACCACTCCTGACACCTTGTCTTTCGGAAGGTCAACCTGCGTTACATCACCGGTGATTACTGCCTTGGAGCCTATCCCCAGTCTTGTAAGGAACATCTTCATCTGCTCAGAAGTAGTATTCTGTGCTTCGTCAAGTATGATGAACGAATTATCCAATGTTCTTCCCCTCATGTATGCCAAAGGAGCAATTTCAATAATACCCCTGTCCAAATATTTTCTACAGCTGTCCGGTCCAATGAAATCATACAATGCATCGTAGAGCGGTCTAAGATAAGGATTTATTTTCTCCTGTAAATCCCCGGGTAAAAATCCAAGCTTTTCGCCAGCTTCAACAGCAGGCCGCGTAAGCACTATCCTTTCTACTGCCTTACTTTTGAAAGCCAGCACTGCCAAGGCAACTGCAATATAGGTCTTGCCGGTTCCGGCAGGGCCTATTGCAAAGGTTATATGGTTGTCCCTAATAGAGTGGGCATATTCCTTTTGGCCCATTGTTCTGGTTTCTATTTTTTTTCCCTTTGCAGTGGTAAAGATAATATCATAGTAGTCGTTACTCTTCTCATCTATATCCTGTCCGCTTGGACCTATAAGTGATATGGCGTATCCTACACTTTGGGGAGTTATTTTCCCTCCCTTTTCTGCAAGCTTCATCAGCCTTCCAATAACCTTGTGGGCACTCTTAATACCTTCGTTATTTCCGGAAATTTTTACTCTCCTGTCTCTGGAAATAATTGTGACCCCAAGTGCTTCTTCTATCAACTTTATGTTTTCGTCAAACTGCCCGAAAAGCTCTAAAATCAGGCCCGCATCATCAATTTCGAACTCAAACTCCTTCGATTCCTGCAAAGATTCATTCACTCCGTTTCTCTAGACTAGCTTTTGTAAAAGTATACACCTCTGCCAGCTATCCCTCAAGTACAATCATTAATATGAAATCTTTTCCTGAATCCCTATCTCCTCAATGCACTCTACCAGTATCCTTGCCTTAACACCACCGGCTGAGGGCTCAACATAAAGCTTCTTATCTGCAATCCGAGCTTTCTGTGGAATTGTAAGTTTAACCTTCTCCCATGCTGAGTTTGCAGCTTCTTCCTTGGCTTTACTGCTGGATACTTTTTCTTTAACAAGCTTTTTTTCAGTATATTTATGTGTAACTATTCCGAAAGGAAAGCGGACATCCCATCCAAGAGATAAGTATCTAATATCCTGCTCGACATTAAAATGCTCGAATGGAGATTGCGTATCACCCAAACCTACCACTTTATCGAACAATTTAATTGAATACCTGTTTTTTGTATTGTTGGTTTCAATTACTCTGGTCCGTGAAAACAGAACAACTGTCGACTCTTCATACCACGTTCTGGCATTAATATCAGCCATGGCATGGACATACCTCAATACACCGTTATTGTTCTCCACCATGCCTGCGACCAGCAGGTCGCCTTTTTTAACCGTACTACCTTCATCAACAAGGGGAGTCCCCTCCTTAACATATATGGAATCAATTATTCCATCCTTTCCGGCCACGATATTGCAAGGAATATCCTTTTCAATAATCCTGGGCTGCTTGACTCTTTCCGCGACTTCAATTATTGCACGTGTTCCGGATATATCAATACTTATCCAGGCAAGCTCCTGTATCTCTATCATCATGCGGTTGATTATTGTTTCAGTATTGATAACAGGCTTCCAGACACCTGCTTTAAGCCCAATATCAGATAAGTTCTTAACTATCTCCTGTGTTGGTATTTTCTCATTTCCGTAAACCTCTACGGTCCATATAAAGGATGACAAGAGATATACCATCCCTATAAAAATAAGACAGCCTGCCGCAAAGGTTTTTCTTTTCCGATACCTCCTGAGTAGGAAAGGAAGGCCTTTTTTTGCACGCACACTCAGTCTGCACCTGGTTTTTCTGACAACCGGTATCAGCTTCTTAAACGCCTTAACCCCAACCTTCATGGTAACCGTGCTGCTGTTCTCCCTGTTGATATCCCAGAGAAATATACCCCTGTTAATACAGACATTAATAAACTTCTCAGGAAAAAAACCCTCGACCATTATAATAACATATCCTCTGATATAATTCCATATCCTTAGAATCAGCATTGATTCAGCTCCCTCCTATAGCACCTGGGTCAGCCAATCCGGTTAATACTGGAATTGGATTGAACTGATGGTCCCGGTAACCATTATATCCTCCGAAGTTATTTCTTTTATAAGGATGCCGCTGCCCTCCAAACTGACTACACCTTCATGTGTTTTTATCCTGACCTTGTTGTCCTCATATTCAATAATACCCTTATAATTTTCAAGAAAGAGCTGCCTGTTTCCAATCAGGGTAATCCTGGGAACATCCAGTATCAGTTCCTTCGGGAGTTCCAGGGCTTCACTGAACTTTTCTTTTAATGAAATACCATCTCTTTTTTCCTTTCTAGTCCTTCCTGCTTTTTCCCTGGATTTCCTCGGCATAAAAAAAGCCCCCTTTCACTTAAATTTATGCGTGAAAAGGGGAGTTAATGCAACTACCTCACTTGAATTCATCAAGTGTACCGAATGTATAGCCCTGCGCCTGCAGGTCTTTGATTATGCTTCCAAGAGCCTCTGCATTGTCCCTCGACACTGCATGAATAAGAAGAACGGCGCCATTATGAATATTGCCAGTAACCATTGAGTACGCATACTGTGCACCTTTCTGGTTATTGACGTCCCAGTCGGCATAAGCCAGACTCCAGAAAACATTTCTGTACCCTAAATCCTTAGATATTTTTAATGTTCTTTCACTGAATTCTCCCTTTGGAGGTCTAAGGTATTTCATATCCTTCCCGGTCTTTTCCTTAAACATCATATCCAGCCTCAATATTTCCTGCTCAAGCTTGGTGTCATCAGTGACTTCAGGCATGCTGGGATGGTTTACCGTATGGTTTCCAACAATGTGTCCTTCATCTACCATCCTCTTTACAAGTTCAAATTCCTTTTTCAAGTATGGCATGGTTATGAAAAAGGCTGCCTTTACATTATGTTCCTTCAGTGTATCCAGGATTCTGGGTGTATAGCCGTTTTCATAACCTTCATCAAATGTAAGGTATATTGTCTTTTTGGAAGTATCGCCAAGGTATATAGCACCATATTTGTCGGCCAGAGTTACCTGTGCACGTTCAAACCCTGGAGGGAGGTTGTCTTTTTTCCTTACAAAGCTCCAGGAATATTTACGGTTATAGGTTAAATCCGGAGTAGATGTTTCCCTCGGCTTCTCTCTATCCTTGATACCCTCATCTTTTTGTGTCTGTTGACTTACGGTGGGTGCCGTGTCCTGTTCCTTTTCTCCCGGCTGCTCTCCCCGGTCAACATGCTGCTGTTCGTATACTGTAGTTGAAACATCCTCTCCCCGGCTGCTCAAATCTACAGTGTCATCTCTTTTTTCGCCACAGCCGGTTACGGCTAAAATAAATGAAACGGTAATAATTACAACCCAAAGACCCCTATTCATTGAAATCACCTTTCTTTACATCCCGCAGATATTTTACTATCTATTAAATTATGTATATTTTGCTGCAGCTGTTAATATGACCGGTTAAACTTTATGGCCGTTCCGATTTCCATCCTCCCTGACGACTGTGTCCTCAAATCGGGTCCTCTATTTGAGGAATGCTTTATAAGCTCTGTATGCCATATAAATATCAACTTTGCTAGCTACTTCAAACGGTGCATGCATGGAGAGCAGTGCAACTCCACAATCTACAACATCCATTCCCAGATTGGACAGATATCCTGCAATTGTTCCTCCTCCACCCTGATCCACCTTGCCTAGTTCCCCTATCTGCCATATGATGTTCTCACCATCAAGGATACGCCTCACTTCATTCACAAACTCCGCATGTGCGTCATTGGCATGATACTTGCCCCCACTGCCTGTATACTTGGTGACACATACACCTTTGCCGGCATATGCAGCATTTTTCTTCTCCATAACCCCCTCATAACTCGGGTCAACCGCTGCATTTACATCGGCTGAAAGCATTCTGGAATTGCTAAGAGCTCTGTTAACCTTTAATGCGCTGTATTCACCTGCAGCTTCAATAAGCTCAGCAATAAAGTACTCAAATGCCCTTGACTGCATTCCGGTATTGCCCACGCTTCCAATCTCCTCTTTATCTGCTATAACACATACTGCAGTTCGCTTCGGGCTGTCTGTTTCCAGAATAGACATTACCGAGGTGTAGGCGCAGACCCTGTCATCCTGCCCATAGCCGCCAACCAGACTCCTATCAAGGCCAACATCGCATGCCCGTATTGCAGGGACTACTTCTAATTCTGCAGTGAGGAAATCTTTTTCCACGATACCGTATTTATCATTAAGGAGCTTTAATAGACTAAGCTTTACCTTCTCCTTTACCTTTTCATCCTTAAAAGGTATATTACCTATTAAAATATTTAAGCTTTCACCTGAAATTCCTTCAGACATCTTCTTCTGCATCTGCTCCTTTGCAAGATGGGGAAGCAGGTCGGTTATACAGAAGACTGGGTCGTTTTCATCCTCGCCAATAACTACATTGACTTTGGTACCATCCTCTTTTATTATAACCCCATGTATTGCAAGCGGGATAGTTGTCCATTGGTATTTCTTTATTCCACCATAATAATGGGTCTTAAGCATCGCAAGACCTGAATCTTCATATATAGGATTTTGCTTTAAGTCCAGCCTTGGCGAGTCTATATGTGCGCCTACTGCGTTGACTCCATTTTCAATAGGTTCCTGTCCTATCACTGCAAGCATTACTGTTTTCCCTCGGTTGGAAAGGTAAACCTTGTCACCAGGAACCAGTTTACGTTTTATTGCCTCAAAGTTTTCAAAGCCCCGCTCTTCTGCCATCTTTATCAGTTCGCCTGCTGCCTCCCTTTCGGTCTTGGCTTTATTTAAGAAATTAATATATTGACTGCAGAAACTGAAAACTTGTTCCTTCTCACTATCCGATATTTTTTCCCATGCAGTGGCTGACTCATAGGATAATTGTTCACTCAGTTTTTGTCCTTCAGTTTTCTTTTCTTCCATATATAATCCCTCCTAGGTATAGATTGTAGTAACAGGTTTATTATATACCTGTATACTATTAAAATAAACAGGATTCTTGGATTCAGGTGGAGTTTTGGCTCCAACTGAATCTTAGAAGCCGTTATCCAGGGGCGTAGCGCCGCTTGGACTACTAGTCGCTTGATTTCAAAGAAATCTTAGCGATAGTGTCCATCTTTGATGCTCCCACTTAAAGAAGAAGGGCGTCTTAGCGGCGGTAGTCATCGGATAAACAGGATTCTTGGATTCAGGTGGAGTTTTGGATCCAACTGAATCTTAGAAGCCGTTATCCAGGTTGGATAAACAGGTTGTTTTTAAAAAACCTGAATGATACAATTGTCCCTGCCTATTGATTAGTAAGGTTGGCATCCTGAAAAAACAAGTGCCTGGAGGAGTAGAATGCAGGATTATCATATTCACAGCAGTTTCTCCGGAGACTCTTGCATGCCCTTGTCAGATGCATGCAGGAAAGCTGTAAATCTGGGATTAGAGGAAATTGCATTTACCGACCATATTGACCTGGACTGGCCAGGTAGTACAGCTGATTTTCAAAACATCAACCTTGTCGATTACTTTAAATCCTTGGACAAGTGTATAGATGAATATTCACATAACATAAGAATAAGGAAAGGTATTGAATTAGGTTTACAGCCTCACACAGTTAAAAAAACCTCTGCACATATTTCAGGGTTTGATTTTGACTATATTATTGCATCTGTTCACTGCGTTGACAGCACCACCCTTGACTGCCCTGATTATTATAGTGGCAGGTCCAAGAACAGTTCTTATCTATCCTACTTTCAGGATGTACTTACGATAGTCAGGAACTTTGAAAAATTCTCTGCACTCGGCCATATAGACGTTATAACAAGATATGTTCCCAACCCGGCTGAGAGAAACATAAACTATCTGGATTATACCGATATACTTGATGACATTTTATCTGAACTGGTCAGACGCGGAAAGGGTATAGAAGTAAACACTTCAGGCTATAGATACGGCCTGGATTCCTTCCACCCTGGTCCGGAGCTTGTAAAAAGGTACTTGGAGCTGGGAGGTGAAATTATTACCATCGGTTCTGACGCTCATACCCCTGACTTTATCGGCCACAAAATTGGCAGCGCTATGGAAATGATAAGGAACTGCGGCTTCAGGTATATCTCTAGTTTCTCGGACATGAATGCTGCATTCATTAAAATTTGACTTTTTCCCTCATGTTTTTACTTGTATGTTAATTACTTGACAAAAATAATATTGAAAATTTTTCAAGTTGTGATATTATCAAATTGAATTATTATCTGTAGTGTATTCCAGATAAATTTCTTTTTCTGCTTTAGATTTGCGTTATCTTATCTAATCTGGCTGCTTGTGAAATAACGGATTTTTAATGCACATAATACGGATATGAGGATGAATATGTTAAAGTTCGCTGTGTGTGATGATAACTGCTGCCTGCGTTCAAAGTTTGTCAGTATGCTGCAGAAAACAATGGAAAAATACAATATAGAAGGCCAGGTTGTCTTTGATACCGGCGACCCTGAACAGTTCTATGACTACATAAGTAAGAACCATGTCGATGTAGTTCTTCTGGACATTGACCTGAGGTCTATGATGTCCGGATTGGACCTGGCAAAAAAAATACGGGAGATTAACAAATCTGTCAGTATAATATTTGTTACTGCACACATTGAATATGTACTCATGGCCTTTAAGGTTAGAACCTTCGACTACCTTGTAAAACCTATTTCACAACATAAGCTTGAAGAATGTATACTCAGGCTCTCTCAATTTGCCTGCTCTGATTCTGTAAACTTTGTTAGGATAAAATCCGGACCCTCAACTTACTTAATAAAAAAGAACGATATAATCTATATTGAGAAGGTTAACTCCAAATCCTTTATATATACTGCCAATGAAATAATTGAAACCTACAGTACCCTGGATGAGCTTGAAAGAATTCTTCCCGGCAATTTTATCAGAAGCCACAAATCATATATTATCAACATAGGTAAGGTATCCAAAATCGATGCAATAACCAATGAGATAATCTTTTATAATTCCTATAAGTGTTATATCGGAAGGAAATATAAGAAAGTGATTATGGATTATTTATCGAAAAATAATCTATAGGGGGAATTAAAATTTGAGCTATGAAGTGATTATGTCGAATCCGGCACTTTGGTGTTTGCTTATTTTTAAGGACTGTGTCTTACTCGGATTTTTCTTCTACACAGCATCAGGTGAAAAGAACAATATTATAAAAATCCTATTATTTTCACTTTTATCCACATTTGCTATTTTAACTATAAGACTGAATGTACCTCTCAATTGGGTTTTAGTACCCATACTTCTGGTATATATTGTAGGCTGCTTGGTTATCTTTAGATTCAGTATAATAAGAAGTATTCTAATAGTATTCTTTTCAGTAATAGCAACAACCGTTGGTGAACTCGTATGCCTATTATTCCTCAGTCAGTTCAATATCACTCAAGAAAGCTTTAGCAACAGTTCTAATATGCTCGCGCTTGGGAATCTTATATTTTCCCTAGTGTTTCTAGTCATAGTATTTTTCATCTATTATTCCCGGCTAAAGATAAATTTCACCGAGGACATCTCAAAGAAGAGAAGAACCGGAATGCTTATAAATATACTTATTACGCTGCTGCTTATTTCTCCAAACATCGTTTTCTTTACAACCTCATTTTCTAATGTTCCAAAAACAATAATAATCTTCAATATTTTCTCAATTATAGTTTTCTTCTCTTTATGCACATATAACACCTATAAAAGCAATGAACTTGAAATTAAAAAGAATGAACTTGAATACCAGAAACTATATAATAAGACACTTAATGACCTTATCGACGGATTAAGAACATTTAAACACGATTTTGCCAATACACTCAACTCTATTGGGGGCTTCCTCGCATTAGATGACATGAAAGGCCTTAAAAAATATTTTTCTGATATTCTGGATGATTATAATTCTATAAACAACCTAAGTTCCATTAACGCAACTATTATTAACAATCCATCGATTTACGGCCTGATTGTATCAAAACTCTATATGGCAGAAGCTCTGGGAATAAGAATGGATATTGATATATCTACCAGCCTTAACCATACGCCTCTGAAGCTTTATGAGTTGTGCAAAGTACTCGGAATATTTCTGGATAATGCAGTCGAGGCTTCGAGTCAGACAGAAAACAAAGCAGTTAAATTGTCAATAAAGTTAAACGATTCTAAAGATGTTTATATAATTATCGTAGAAAATTCATTTTCAGGAACTATTAACATTGCTGAAATATTCAAGAAGAATTCATCAACAAAAGGCAAGGATAGGGGGTTAGGGCTCTGGGAGGTAAAGAATATTACAAACAGGTACAAATCAGTATCGCTCAGAACTTCAGTAAATAACCAGGTATTCCGGCAGGAACTGCATATCCCAGCTGATATTCTCCAATCTGCCGGATAGAGTAAAGGATTCAGGCCTAGGCCTGAATCCTTTACTCTATAGCTTTCTATTATTCATCTCTTACAATCAATGATGCAGGCATCTTTGGCTGGTAGAATGAGAAAGTCCAGCAGGCGTTGGAAGACATCATTGCAAACCAGGTTGCGAAGACAGCCAATGAAGTGAGCATAAGCAAGTAGAAGTTCCTCGTTAATGTTAGTAGATTTGTCATGGTTCTTCCTCCTTTTAATTTATATTTTTATTTCATGTCCATGCTTACATTTCATAATCTTGTAGCTTACAGGCAGTAATGTTAAGCTTTGAAAAAAGGTAGAAAGAATTATCACATTTGCCACTATATTTGTCTTAATAAAGGTAATTGCTATGAAAACAATCAGGCTCAATGCAATAAATGAATTTATTTTTAATCTGTGCCTGAGCTTCTTGCTGAGAATAGGCTTTTCTTCCGTATCACCCGGTGCATAAACATATATGATTATGCTGTTAAAGAGAAATATAAACAGATAAATATACTCAATATTAATTGAACCATATGCTGCTAACACACCTGAAATATATATATTGCTGAAAATAAGGGTCATGGAAGTAGCCAGACAGGCTATATGACTTCTTGCATGAGCACCTCCCGCAAGGCTTCTGTATATTCCCGTTGCTACCATGGCTATTACTGCCAGATGAAGAATACCTAAGAAATAGGCAGTTAATAATATAATAAATGCCTTACTAATTTCGGAAAATATTGATTTTATTCCGAAATTAATTATTTCATCAATATCCTGAACATTGTTTCTAATAAGGCAGGTCAGCTTGTCACAAAATGCATCCACCATATCACCATCTCCATTCATTCATGGTTGTGTTTATGGCTGTGTAGTACATTAAGTGTACAAATGATGTGCTCTGATTATTGATTCTTCGTGTAAGTCAAGTAAGTGTGTCACAGAAATGTGTTATTAATAAAGCCTGGATGTGTAAATTGATGTCGCTTCTTAATCCCTTAATTCTATTTTAAAACACTCCACCAGGTGATTTATATAGTTTTCCATAAACGGTAGTGTTTACGGTATAAAAAACTCTTAAAATGCATTTCACACAAAAAAAAATGCGTTTCACGAAACACATTTCAGGGTAATATGTTAATAATACTACCGCACATTAAT
>JAWLGL010000207.1:0-3617 GCA_041685035.1 Clostridia bacterium | reverse complement strand
CCAGACGGCCAATGTTCTAGAGGATTTAGGCTTCTTTTGTATTGATAATTTACCCCCTGCCCTGATACCAAAGTTTACTGAGCTTTACAGTCAGACCAATAGTTCAATGGATAAGGTAGCCTTGGTTATTGATACAAGGGGAGGCAAATCGTTCGATAAACTCTTCGAATACTTGTCTTCTATAAACGAACAGGGGCTGACATTTGAAATACTGTATCTTGAGGCGGCGGATGAAGTGCTGGTTAAAAGATTCAAGGAGACCAGAAGAACACATCCACTTGCACCTGAGGGCCGTATAATCAGCGGCATACAACGTGAAAAGGAAATTCTGAAAAATGTCAGGGATAATGCAAACTATATAATTGATACATCCAACCTCAACACTGGCCAGCTTAAGGAACAAATAACAAGCATATTTGTTGAAGGAAAAGGTTATGAGGGAGTAATAATAACCGTCATGTCATTTGGCTTTAAACACGGCATCCCGACAGATTCAGACCTGGTTTTTGATGTCAGGTTTATTCCCAATCCCTTTTATATAGAATCCCTCAAGAAAAGAACCGGAACAGAAGAACCTGTACGGGAATATGTAATGCAGTGGGATGAGACCAGAGAATTTATCAAGAGGGCGGACGAACTTCTCGAGTTTCTTATACCAAATTATATAAAGGAAGGCAAGTCCCAGTTGGTAGTATCGATTGGGTGTACCGGCGGCAAGCATAGGTCAGTAACCATATCACAGGAGATAAGCAGACTCTTGGGTGAGAAAGGGCATCGTGTTATCGTAGAGCATAGAGATATTAATAAAGATAGCAAGTAGACAAGGGGTTTTCAGAACATGAGGTTTTTTGACTGGCTCAGGCCGGGATTAAGAATAAAAAGATGGATAATAGGCTGTATTATTGGAATATTAGGTATAAGCTACGGTCTGGCGCTCTTTATTACCAACGGTTTTGAGGATATTATTTCGGTTATCTCCGGCATATGCCTGGTTGGAGCAGGAAGTTTTCTAATGGCCATATCAGTGGTGTTTGTAGTCAGAACATTTATAAGTGCTATAAACGGGGCCGGCCTCAATTATCATGTTGATTCCAAGATGTTAAGAACAATACTGATTGAAAAAAAATATCTGGACAAAGGACCAAGAATTGTTGCTATCGGGGGAGGAACCGGTCTCTCAACCATGCTTAGAGGGCTCAAGGTGTTTACATCGAATGTTACTGCAGTTGTAACTGTATCGGATGACGGCGGTGGATCCGGCATATTAAGGGAGGACCTGGGCATGCTGCCTCCAGGTGATATCAGAAACTGCATACTTGCATTAGCTAGAACCGAGCCTATACTGGAGAAGCTAATACAGTATAGATTCAAGGAAGGCATGCTTAAAGGACAGAACTTCGGGAATCTTTTCCTGGCCGCTATGACAGGTATATGCGGAAGCTTTGAAGAAGCTGTAAAAAAAATGAGTGATGTTCTGGCAGTAACCGGCGACGTACTGCCAGTGTCCACAGATGATGTGAGGCTGTGTGCTGAACTGGAGGATGGGAGTATTGTCTATGGCGAACGCAATATAGCATTGGAGAGCAAGGCCCGAAGCTCTCAGGTAAAGAGAATTTTTATTGAGCCATCTGATGCCAGGGCACTTGATGAAGTTATTAATACCATAAAGGAAGCAGATATAATTATTATGGGACCAGGCAGCCTATATACAAGTATAATTCCAAACCTTTTGGTTGACGGAGTTGCCAAGGCTGTCAGGGAAACCAGCGCACCAAAGGTTTATGTATGCAATATAATGACTCAGAAGGGAGAGTCGGATGATTTTTCAGCTTTCGACCATATCAGAGCAATAGAGGACCATATCGGAGAAGGTTGTATAGACTATTGTATTGTGAACAGAGGCAGAATAAATAAAGATGCGAGACTAAGGTACGATTTTGATGGAGCCCAAAGGGTAAGAATCGATGCACATAGAATAATAAATCATGGAATAAAGATTGTCAGAGCGGATGTAATCAAGGTCGACAAGGATTATATACGACATGACCCGCTTAAGCTAGCGGCAACAATTCTAAAGCTTATAAATGAAGAAATCAACTTGAAAGAGAAAAAAAGAATGATAGAATATCTGTATGTCAGAGATAGAATAAAAAAGCTTGCATCAGGTTAAATGAACTAAGGAGACGGTTAAGATGGAATTCGGTAAGTCTTACTGGAGGACATTCGAACAGGGAACACAGAGAGAGTGGCTTGTTACTAACGGGCTGGGAGGGTTTGCATGTTCTACTATTTCCGGAGCGAATACCAGGAGATATCATGGTCTTCTGGTCGCAGCACTTAATCCGCCTGTCAGAAGGCATCTGATATTATCCAAGCTGGATGAGAGTATAGAAATCGGCGGCAAGTGGTATGAACTTTTTACTAATCAGACACCCGGCTATACATCCAGTGGTTTTTTGCACCTTCAGAGGTTTATACTGAATCCTTTCCCAACTTTCGTTTATAACATTCAGGATGTTTACGTAGAAAAGAAAGTATTTATGATTCATGGAAAAAACTCTGTTGTAGTATTGTATAAGATTTCTACCGGAGATAGTCCGGCAAGCTTGAGGGTTGCTCCCTTGGTAAACTACAGGGATTATCATGGTGACTCATCAAAGGAATCCATGAAATTTAAAAAGGTAAAAAGCACATCAGGTGTTGAAGTTAGACCACGCAGCTCAAATATCAGGATTAAAATTAAATCTTCCGAGGGTAGTTTTACGGCAAAAGAAGATTGGTTTAATAATATGGAATATAAGGCTGAGAAGGAAAGAGGACTCAAGTCGATTGAAGACCACTACATACCTGGATATTTCGAAATTAAATTGAATGCTAATGATACAAGGATAGTTACCTTTGTTGCTTCAACCGATGAAATCGATAATGTCAACGGACTGGAACTTCTTGAAAATGAAGAGGAGAGAATCATTGGAGTTATAGAAAAAGCTGGATACCGCAATGAGTTTGTAAACAATTTGGTAATTGCCGCAGACTCTTTCATTACCTACAGAAACTCTACACAGTCCAGCACCATTGTAGCTGGCTATCCTTGGTTTACCGACTGGGGAAGGGACACCATGGTGGCTCTGACTGGTCTGACGCTGGTTACAAACCGCTTTGATGATGCCAAAGATATTCTGCTGACTTTCACCAGGTATATTAAAGATGGGTTAATCCCAAACATGTTCCCTGATGAAACTGAGGAGCCGATATATAACACTGTTGATGCGTCCCTGTGGTTATTTGAGGCTGTTTACAAGTATCTTGCTTATACCGAAGATTATGAATTTGTCAGTGAAAAACTATTCCCATCCCTTAAACAGATTATTGAGAAATATGTTGAGGGGACCCACTTCTCCATAAAAATGGATGTGGATGGGCTTATCTCAGCCGGGGAGGAAGGATTTCAGCTAACTTGGATGGATGCAAAGGTAGGGGATTGGGTGGTAACGCCGAGGCATGGGAAGGCAGTTGAGATAAACGCCTTATGGTATAATGCCTTGAAAGTAATGGAGCACCTTGCCGAGAAGTTTAATTTCAGTACCAGAATGTATACTGATGCGGCTGAAACAGTG
>JAWLGL010000206.1:0-3638 GCA_041685035.1 Clostridia bacterium | reverse complement strand
TTAACCTCTTGTCCCTTCAAAGGGATAAGTGGTTTTTTATTTGGAGAGGAGATGGTTATTATGATTGAAGGTTGGTGGTGCAGCATCTAGAAAAATAACTTAAAAGGAGAGGATTAAAATGAGTTTGAACAAGCAAAATGTAACAAAGATTGTCCTGGATGAGACACATATACCCAAACAGTATTATAATATTACAGCTGATATGCCTAATAAGCCGGCGCCTCCTTACAGCCCGCAGACTGGGAAAGTAATAACTCCTGAGGAATTGTCGGAAATATTTCCGGTTGAGCTATTGATGCAGGAAGTTTCAACTGAAAGATTCATCGATATTCCTGAAGAAATCAGGCTGATGTACAAAAGCTACAGGCCAAGCCCGCTTTACAGGGCCAGAGGACTGGAAAAACTGTTGGACACCCCTGCAAGAATTTATTACAAATATGAAGGTAATAACGCAACAGGAAGCCATAAATTAAATACAGCCCTCCCGCAGACCTACTATAATAAGGCAGCCGGTATGAAAAGACTTGCGACAGAAACTGGAGCCGGGCAGTGGGGAAGCGCCTTAAGTATGGCGTGCAGTATGTTTGGGTTGGAATGTACGGTTTACATGGTAAAAGTCAGCTATGAACAAAAGCCTTACAGGCGTTCCTTCATGAATGTGTTCGGTGCAGAAGTAGTTGCCAGCCCCAGCAACAGAACCAACTGCGGCAGGTTAATACTTGAAAGAGACCCTGGATGCAGCGGCAGTCTGGGAATCGCTATCAGCGAAGCTGTAGAGGATGCTGCAGCGCACAAAGATACAAACTATTCGCTGGGCAGTTTACTCAATCATGTATGCCTGCACCAGACAATAATAGGGCTTGAGGCAAAAAAGCAGCTTGAGTTGATAGATGAATACCCGGATGTTGTATTCGCATGCTTCGGTGGTGGAAGTAATTTTGCGGGAATTGCCTTCCCCTTTATTATGGATAAGTTCAGCGGCAAAAAAATCAGGTGCGTTGCTGTTGAGCCCAGCGCCTGCCCGTCACTTACAAAAGGGACGTTTGCATTTGACTATGGTGATACAGCCAAGGTTGCACCTATAGCCAAAATGTATACCCTGGGACATGATTTTATCCCTCCAGGAATCCATGCAGGCGGTCTCAGGTATCACGGTGCGGCTCCAATTGTAAGTCAGCTTTATAATGACGGGCTTATAGAAGCCCAAGCTTATCACCAGACAGCCGTATTCGATGCCGGCCTGCTATTTGCAAAGAGTGAGGGAATCGTACCTGCACCTGAATCATCACATGCAATAAGGGCGGCAGTAAACGAAGCACTGAAAGCCAAGGAAAGCGGCGAGGAGAAGGTCATTCTGTTCAACCTCAGCGGCCACGGCTACTTCGACCTGTCAGCCTATGACAGCTATTTTGGCGGGAAGCTTGAGGATATAGAATATTCACCGGAAAGTGTAAGTGAAAGTCTGAAAAAGCTTCCAAATATAGAAGAATAGTCTAATACTTCTGCAAAGGCCGGCTGCAAGCCGGCCTTATTTATTCAAACTAAATTGGTTTATTCTGTATAATTATAGAGGAATTTTGGGACAAATGTAGAAAAATATATTATCAGATTTGTCAGCCGCAAGATATACGGCTTTGTATAGCGGAGGAGTATATGGCTTCACTTGAGCAGGTAATATTTAAATTAGATAGCAGTCGTTTTCTGAAGTCTCTGAATCAACCCAATGAGAATATCAAAAGAGAGGACTTCAGGTTCTACGTAGCTACCAACTATTTATATTTCTTCTGTTTAATAATCCACTTCTTTCTTTTAATACTGTTTACCTGCCTGGAAGTAAACATAATGGCAGTGTTTAATGTCTTTAGCTGTGCAGTCTTTCTTGCTATTTTACAAATTAATAAGAAGGGCAAGTTAAACACTGCATATAACTTTGCAATTGCCGAGGTAGCTATACACGCAGCTCTTGCTACCATATGCCTGGGTTGGGAGAGCAATTTTTGTTTCTACTCAATGTATCTCTGCTGCTTTATAATGTTTACGCCTTTTCTAAGACTGAGAGTAAAGGTTGTCGAAATCGCCATGACGTCAATGCTTTTTATATCCGCATATATAGTAGTATTATTCAACGCCCCTATATACCGGCTTGATAAGGGTATATTAGGGGCTATTGGGGCAATCAACATAGCTGCAATAATATCGTTACTAAGTTTTATATTCTATCTTTACTTTAAAATAACTGATGATCTGGGCAAGAAACTCAAAAGGGCAGCCGAGGTTGACGGCCTGACGGGAGCCTATAACAGAAGATTCTTTAATGAATACCTGGAAATTGAAGTCAAAAGAATTCTAAACCAGCTTCAATACAAGAAAGGGGAATGTAGTTCCGGCTTCGGTATAGCAGTAATTGATATAGACGACTTTAAAAAAGTAAATGATATTTACGGACATTTAGCCGGAGATAATGTGCTTAAACAGGTTGTACAAATAATAAAAGAAACCATTTTCTCAAGGGATATTGTATGCAGATATGGAGGAGAAGAATTTGTCATACTATTCACCGAAACTTCAGATGAGGGAGCAGTAAAAACTGCAGAGAAAATACGAAAGAATATTGAAAAACATAATTTTTACCTGAATGATGATGCTAAGGAAGGAAAAATAACTATAAGTATAGGCTTTGCAAGCTTTAGTGAAGGATGCAGGGGAGATGTCAACAGCATCCTGGAAATTGCTGATGCAAGGCTGTATACTGCTAAAATTCAAGGAAAGAACAAGGTAATATATCAATAAAAAATGGGACGGAAGAACCGTCCCCGCGTCCCGTTATTTCTTCAGCCACTCCATCCGGTGACCTTTAAACTCACAGTCTATAAGCCCTTCTTCATAAAGGTATGTGAGGTATGAGCGAATAGTACTTGATACCAGCACATACTGGGTCATATTAAGGGTTATTCCATAAACAGCACACACCCTCTCCATCACCTCTTCTGTAGAAGCAGGCTTTTCACACGCCTCCTGAACCTTTGACATTATTTCATGTATCTTTTCCTTATTGGCCTGGCAAAGCGGACCTACCCTGGAAGTCGGTTCACCATGACTGGGTATATACACGCCGGCATCAATTGTTTTCAGCTTCTCTATAGTCTCAAGATGAGCCCTTATATCCAGAAGATAGAATAGGTGATATTTTGTAATAATGTTTTCCGGGAAAAGGCTGTCGGCTGTGAAAAAGACGTTATCGGGTGTTATGATTCCAACCATGCCGAAGTAGTGCCCTGGAAGGGGGACTGCCCTCAACCCCGAGCCGGCAATTTCTCCGGTCTCACCTATAATTGTGGTTACGTCGGACGGCTTGGCCATGAGAAACTTGTTCCTCATATCCTTATTGGGGAATCCCCCATACAATAATGCCGGTTCCAGAAGCGGGTTGGTAATAAAAGCCGCTTCCTCCCGTGATGCCGCAATTTTGCACGAGGTCCTTTCCTGCAGAAACTGGTTTCCTCCTATGTGATCGGCATTGGAATGGGTATTTACAATCATTTTCAATCAGAAGTCCATAGTTATCATTATCTGAGATAAAATTTAGATAAATTAAATTTGAATGAGCTGCTCCCCCGGACCATTTTCGGACAGTGATT
>JAWLGL010000205.1:0-3664 GCA_041685035.1 Clostridia bacterium | reverse complement strand
TTCCTTACGTCCCAGGTGCTTGTGAACAGGTCAAGCATAGATAGGGATTTTCTTAAGCTTGCATATGTCCCCTCAACCAGGAAAAAGATTTTTGTCGCATGAGTGACGGCAAACTGGGTTGAGTCCAAAAACAGGTTGCTGCTGGTGTCTATGAATATAAAATCATAGAGAGCTTTTGCCTTTTCCAGTATAGTTTTATAATAGTCGTAATTGAGAACGTTCTGGCAGATATACAATGAATAATTGCCGGTCAGTATATGCAGATTATCAAGATGTTTATACTTGATTACCAGCTCATCAAAGACGTTATTGTCGAACCTCCCTTTGTCAATATTGTCAACCATGTAATTCAGACACGTATTCTTGTCGCTTCCTATAAGGTAGTCTACTGTCTGAGGCTCTTTTGGTATACCGAAATACTGGTCGAGTGACGGAAACTCCGTGTTAAGGTCTATAACCAGTATCCTGGCCTTTGATTTTCTGGCAAGAGTAACTGCCATCTGTGTAACCATGCTGGATTTTCCTACCGAACCGGCTCCTGTAACTGTAATAATTTCCTGACGTTGTATCTTTGGTGGGGCTTCCAGAATAATCTTTTTCTCTATTACCTTGGGCTTTTGGTTCAGCAAGGTTTTGAGAGTCTGCAGTTCTTTCTTTATTTCCTTAGGGACTTCTTTTTTTACCTTTACTATTACCTTGGCTTCTCTGTCTATAGCGTCTATTAAATCAGCCATTTCAGCCTGTTCATTTATTAGTATATCGAATATCCCTTTTGCAGTAAGAAAATTGGTAAATTCCTCATCCTGTTTTGAAACAATAATAATTATTCTAAAATACTTGTCAATCTGCCGTATTTTGTCGATAAGCTTTCTCTTGCCAAAAGGTCCTGAAAGCTGTTCATTTAATACCAGGACATCTGGAATATCCTTTCTAAGTATCTCCAGCAGCCCCTCCTGGTGTTGAATGTCTTCACAGACTACTTCATAATTAGGACAATTATTTTTCAGTAACTCGTTAATTACTGGATGATTTATTGCGGTTATTACCTTTTTCATAAGACTCTCCTTACCAAACTTAGTTTTGAATCTTGGCTTCTTCTCCCTCAGAAAGATTCAATATGTTCTGTAAGATACAAAAAGCATTGAGGATATCTCAATGCTAAATGCCTAATTATTTACTTTTATGTAAGCTGTTTGCGCTATAACATTCTACATTAAAAACTGCTATAATTTCCTAAATTACGCAAAAGGTATATTTTTGCCCGCAAACGACATTTCGTTGCTTTTCAGGTGTCATTTTATGCAGTTTACTCTTATACCTACAGACTCTAATTGTCATTAGGGACAGCTTCTTCCTGTCAATTTGAGGGACAGGGGGTCAGAACATGAAGTCGTCCCAGAATCCTATCAATAACACTCTTTGGGGTGCACTCCATGTACCTGTCCCCTCGTCCTTATTTGCAAAGATTCTGCTCATTTGCCGTAAGGTTCTCTTAAACTGTCGGGAACAATGTGTCCAAAAAAGGGAGGTTAAACAAAGCTTTTGATTACTTTGAGCCCTGGAACTAGGGCTTTTTTTCTGCTGAAAATGAAAAAAGGAAGCATCAGAACCATCCCCGTGCTTCCTCGTGCTTCCTCGTGCTTCCTCGTGCTTCCTCGTGCTTCCTCGTGCTTCCTTACTGCTCAACTCCAATATTTATTTCGATATTTCCTACTGGTGTAACTACTTCCAGCATAACCGTCTCTACCCTTCCTATCATCAGAAAGAGCTTCTTGCCAGTTACCAGTGTAGGAGGCGTATTTTCAAGATTGAGCTTCATACCGAAGAAGCTGGTTACAGTGTATCCTGATACCATGTTTGCAAATTCACATATACCGCTTTCAACATTTTCATCAAATTCTGTAACCGGCACCCCGCCCATCATTGCCGAAACTATATTCTGAGCGGTAGAAAACGACATGGAGTATGTTACATTGGCTTTCATGTCTTTCTGGTATCCTATGATTACGTTGACATCGCTTCCAGCATTCAGGTTGGGCTTCTTCTCAAGCTTCCCTTTCTTTATGTCCGTAACCTCATATTGCTCGAGAAGAGTCTTTAAACCGTCAATAAAGGGTGTCAGCTTGTTTACATCCATTATATTTCAACTCCCTCAAAGCCAAGATTTATATTAAATGAACCAACATCCGTAGCCAGTTCTACACAAAATACCTGCCAGCCCGGACTGCTGACCTTTATTTCCTCACCCCAGAAAACGCCGGGTGGAGTCAGCCTGAACTCATATTCCTTGTTGGCATTATTGATTTCCGTTATGGCTTTTCCTGAAATTATATTATTCAGCTCGATTATTGTATATAAGACAGTTTCATCTATTTCCTTAAATTCTTCACCGTTTATTTTTTCTGCCAGAGCAATGGCTGTAGGAACGGTGGTGTCCAGAAGTATCCTGCCTTTATATTTCCCGTTTAATCCCAGCACCGTTGAAACTCCTGAAGAATACACCGACCCGAATTTTTTGTCAATTTTGCTTCTTTTTGCAGACACCTCTGCCATATCCTGAATTACTTCAATGGATGCCGATATAAATGGGTTCAATATGCTTATCAGTTCCTGAGAATCCATATCTATTACCTCTTTTCTTTAAGAATATCACTTATGGCTTCTATCAGCTGTTCATTCTTAAAGGGTTTTGTGAGGAAGTTCCTTATGCCTGCTTGCTTGGCTTCACTCAAAATAGTGTTGTCACCCATGGAGCTCAGCATTATTATTTTGGCATCGGGATTGGACTTCATTATTTCGGTTGCTGCTTGCAAACCATCCTTTATTGGCATGGTTATATCCATAGTAACGATATCAGGCCTGTGCTGGCTATACAGTTCCACACCCTCTTTACCATTATTTCCGGTAGCACAAATGACAAATCCTTGAGGTTCAAGAGCTCTGCGGATTATCTTATGGATTACGGGGGAATCATCTACTATCAACACCCGATAAGCCTGTCCGTCGTTTTTTACTCCAACCATATCAGACATTTGCTCAACTCCTTTGAATTTAATACACAATCAGGAAAATATAAATAAGCAGCATATGCCTATAAAGCTTCTATAAACTCTTATTATCTATTATAAGTTACTACCAATTTTATATCAACAACTAATATTCCCGTCATCCTTATTCTTTCAGACCTTCAACTAAAATTGAAGGAATCCTGTCCAATGGAGCAATCTTTGACGCTGCACCTAGTAAGACTGCCTCTCTGGGCATGCCGTAAACCACACAGCTCTTTTCATCCTGGGCTATGGTAAAGGCGCCGGCATCCTTCATTTCGAGCAGTCCTCTTGCTCCGTCCTTGCCCATACCTGTAAGTATTATACCTACTGCATTGGCCCCGGCATACCTTGCTACTGATGAGAATAACACTTCGACAGACGGCCTCTGGTGGAAAACCATCGGCCCATCTTTAACTTCAACATAATAGTTTGCTCCGCTCCTTTTTAGAACCATATGTTTGTTTCCCGGGGCTATCAATACCTTCCCCGATGCTACCGGCTCCCTGTCCTCAGCCTCTCTTACTTCCAACTCACACAAACCGTTTAGTCTTTCGGCAAAAGCCTTTGTAAAATACTGCGGCATGTGCTGGACTATAACTATTGGTGGCATCTCG
>JAWLGL010000204.1:0-3671 GCA_041685035.1 Clostridia bacterium | reverse complement strand
TATATTTATCTAAAGAGATTGAGCTCATTAATCCTGAAATAATTATCAGCTTGGGCTATCACGTTACAAAATTTTTTTTGAGAGATTACGACCTTAAAGTTCCTAGCAGAGATAATTTTTCTAATCTGTTTGGACAGCTCATTGTTGCTAATAACAGAAAGCTGTTGCCATTGAGACATCCTGCAACCGTTGTGCATCAAAGCGCTAAATATGAGACTTTGCTTTCCAATTACAAAAAAATTAATATTGTTGAAAGGGATTGCAAATGGTTTACTGTTTGCCCAATAAAGAGATTTTATGAAGAGGGGAAAATACCAAAATATTGGATTGACAGGTATTGTAAAGGCGATTGGGAGTCTTGCAGACGTTTTCAGCTAGAAGAGGCAAACATTTATCACCCTGATAATATGTTGCCCGATGGCAGTATAGTTTATAATTTGTAACAGTATTTATCTTCGATAATAAACGCCCCCTGGAAGCAAGTGTTTAATTGCCCCATTATTTAATTTCAAAATTAGTCAATTCAGGGAAGAACAGTCATCTACCATCTATCATTCTCTCGTGATTTTTGTTTATTTACCTTCTTCTGAACATTAAACAAAATAAACCTTTCATTGTTAGATAACAGAAATTCATGTTAGTAATGTTTAACTTTTAAAGGAGGCGCTAATGTTTAAAGAATATGATCCACTAAAGAATAAGCTCTTTAGCATAATGGATAATGATGGAAAGATAACTAATGATAAATATATGCCAGATATTGATGATGAAAAGATAGTACAGGCATATAAAAACATGCTTTTCGCTCGTACAGCTGATTTAATGACGGTATCATTTCAGCGTCAAGGCAGAATATATACATATCCCCCAAATTACGGGCAGGAAGCTATATCTGGAGGCATTGCGCAGGTGATGCGGGAAGATGATTGGATAGTTCCGGCATATCGTGAATTGGGATTATGGTTGGCTAAAGGAGCTTCATTGAAAGAGGTTTTCTTGTATTTTATGGGTTATGAGGATGGTTCGCGTTTTGAAAAAGCGAAACATCTGTTACCTGTATCCGTCCCGATTGCATCCCAGTTGCTTCATGCTGCTGGTATAGGTTATGAAATTAAGTATCACCAAAAGGAAGAAGTTGTATTTACATTTGTTGGTGATGGTGGTACTTCAGAAGGGGACTTCCACGAAGGGCTTAATTTTGCTGCTGTATGGAAGGTTCCGGTGGTTTTTGTTATTCAAAATAACCAGTATGCCATTTCTTTTAATGTGAAGAATCAGACTAGTTCAAAGAATCTGGCAATTAAGTCTTATTCTTATGGTATAAAAGGTATACAAGTTGATGGGAATGACTTTTTTGCGATGACTAAAGCTGCCGAATACGCAGCGGAAGTTGCAAAAAAAGGTGAAGGCCCTGTTTTAATTGAGGCTTTGACTTATCGCCGTGGAGCCCATACAACATCGGATGATCCTTCAAAATACCGGACAAAGGAAGAAGAACAGGAGTGGGAGATAAAAGATCCGCTAAATCGTTTAAAATCCTATCTGTCCAACAGGAATTTATGGAACAATGAAAAAGAGGAAGAACTGAACCAGCAGCATAAAAAAGAGGTTGAACGACAGTTTGAGGAAGCTGAAAATTACGGTGAATATCCACTTGAGGATGTCTTCAAATATCTTTATGAGGATATGCCCGCAGACCTTAAAAAACAACAGTATGCACATGAAAAATTTTTAAAATGGAAGGAGGGCAAATAAATGAGTGTAATGACCTTAGTTAAAGCTATCAATAATGCTTTAGATATAAAACTAGAAGAAAATAAGGATGTAGTAATCTTTGGTGAAGATGTCGGATATGAGGGAGGAGTATTCAGGGTTACACAGGGATTACAACAAAAATATGGAGCAGAACGTGTATTTGACTCGCCTCTTGCTGAGTCGGGAATAGTTGGCACCGCGGTGGGTATGGCTGTTGCGGGTATGAAACCGGTAATAGAGATGCAGTTTTCAGGTTTTGCATATCCGGGCTTTAACCAGATGATTTCTCACGTCGCAAGGATGCGCAACAGAAGCCGTGGCAGGTATACCTCTTCAATGGTAATTCGTATGCCTTACGGCGGAGGAATTAAGGCGCTTGAGCACCATTCTGAAAGTATGGAGGCGATTTACGCTCATATACCTGGACTAAAGGTAGTGATTCCTTCTACACCACATGATGCAAAGGGGTTGTTAATATCAGCTATTGAGAGTGAAGATCCTGTAATCTATATGGAACCCAAAAGGATATACAGGGCTGTTAAACAAGAAGTTTCTGAAGACAAGTTTACGGTACAGATAGGGAAAGCAAATGTTGTTCAACAAGGTAAAGATATTACTGTTGTATCATACGGGGCTATGATGAGAGATACTCAAAAAGCTATTGCAATGGCAAAGAAAGCCGGCATATCGGTTGAGCTCATTGATTTACGCACAATTTATCCTTTGGATAAGGAAACGGTTGCTTCATCAATTAAGAAAACCGGACGTTTACTGACCGTGGTTGAAGCACCCCGTAGTTTTGGAGCAGGTGCAGAGATTATGGCTCTTGCCAATGAAGAGGCGTTCTTATATCTGGAAGCTCCGCCAAAAAGGGTTACTGGGTTTGATACGATATTTACTTTACCCCAAGGCGAACATCATTACTTGCCGTCACCGGAAAAAATCTTTTATGAAATTGAAAAAACCGTCAAATTTTAGACTACTATGAGACATATATTTAAATTTCCTGATATAGGAGAAGGACTGGAGGAAGGTACCATTGTGGAATGGTATGTTGAAAAAGGTCAACAGGTTGAATCTGGTCAATCACTTGTTCAGGTCGAAACGGATAAAGTAACCACCGATATTCCATCACCCAAAACCGGGACTATTGTTTCGCTTTATGGAAATGAAGGGGAGACCATCAATGTTGGCGATCCCTTGACAGAGATTGAAATAGAAGGCGTTGAGGGTAAAGAGGCTGTTGAAGAGGAAAAGAAAGAACCGGCCAAATCTACCACAGAAGGTGTTGAAGAGGAAGAAGGCGCAGGTGTGGTAGGAACAATTGAAGTTGCTGGTGAGGGAGGACACTTACCGGCTAGCGCTGAAGGTGTACAAGAAAAAGATACAGGAGAGACAGAAGCCAAGCAAAGAAAAAAAGCCTTAGCAACACCAGTTTCAAGAGCTTTGGCTAAGGATTTGGGGGTGGATATTAATAATGTAAAAGGTACTGGTCCGGGTGGTCGAGTGATGAAAGAGGATATTCACCAATATATCGGGCAACAGAAGAAGCAGCCTGAAGCCAAAAAGACAGGAAAGGAAGTGGAAGAAAAGACGGTCGAATATGAAGATCTGACGCAAATGCGGAAAACCATAGCCAGGAATATGTCCCGGTCAAAGCAAACGGCCGCTCATATGTCTGTTATGGACGAAGTTGAGATTAGTGAACTGGTAAGAGTGAGAAAAAAGTATAAGGACAAATACAAAGATCAGGATATTAAACTTAGCTATCTGCCTTTCATACTCAAGGGTACAGCGCTGGCGCTAAAGAAACACAGACAGCTTAATTCTGAAATAGATCTTGATAACGACCGGATGATTTACAAGAAATACTATAATATTGGTATAGCTGTCGATACTGAAAAGGGCTTGGTTGT
>JAWLGL010000203.1:0-3679 GCA_041685035.1 Clostridia bacterium | reverse complement strand
GGTAATGGGTGAGGTAATAGTTATCACGTCCGGTAAGGGAGGAGTTGGAAAGACCACTACTACCGCCAATATTGGAACTGGACTTGCGCTTAGGGAAAAAAAGGTAGTCCTCATAGATACAGATATCGGACTGAGAAATCTTGATGTGGTTATGGGCCTGGAGAACAGGATTGTATACGACCTGGTGGATGTAGTGGAAGGCGTATGCAGAATAAAACAAGCCTTAATCAAGGACAAGCGGTATGAAGGTTTGTTCCTGCTCCCTGCTGCACAGACGAGGGACAAGTCGGCTGTTAGTCCGGAGCAGATGCAAAAACTCTGCAGCGAACTCAAAGAGGAGTTTGACTACGTTATAGTTGACTGTCCTGCAGGCATTGAGCAGGGATTCAAAAATGCCATTGCCGGAGCTGACAAGGCTATTGTTGTTACAACTCCCGAGGTATCGGCAGTCAGGGATGCGGACAGGATAATCGGACTGCTTGAAGCTAACGAGGTAAGGAACCCGAAACTGCTCATTAATAGGGTAAGGGTAGATATGGTCAGGCGCGGAGATATGATGAGCATAGATGATATATTGGATATCCTTGCTATAGACCTTGTAGGAGTAGTACCGGATGATGAGAAAATTGTAATCTCCACCAACAGGGGCGAACCTGCGGTTACCGACTCCAAGTCAGCGGCCGGTCAGGCTTACCGGGAGATAACATCAAGGCTTATAGGAGAAAATATTCCGATTATACCTTTGATGGCCGAAGAAGGTTTCGTATTTAAATTAAAGAAACTCTTTGGTTTAAGGACAACTTGAGAGGGGAGTAGAGATGTTAGATTTATTGAAGTTTTTTACCAGAAATAAGGGCTCCAAGGATGTTGCCAAAGAACGTCTGAAACTTGTCCTGGTGCATGATAGAGCTAATGTATCTCCACAGTTTCTCGAAATGATTAAGGGAGAGATTATCAAGGTAATACAGAACTATATGGATATAGATGAGAACACACTTGATATCCAACTGACAAGAACAAAGAGTGATGAAGGCAACAGAGTTGTTCCTGCACTTATTGCCAACATACCCATTCGAAATGTTAAGAGTGCAGGGAAATAAGCAAAAGCGTGCCAGTATGATAATAAAAATTCTGCCCGGTATCAGTCTTAGATGAAGCACCGGGCTTTGCTTTATGGTGATGCCATGTTCAGCAGCAAAATCCATAGAAAATTTGATTATGTCGTTCTTCTCCTGGTCTTCCTCCTGATGTCAGTAGGTGTACTGGCTCTTTCAAGCGCTACACAGGCTTTTTCTACAGGAAACATGGGGGATGTTCAAAAGCAGGTGATCTGGATTGCAGTCAGCCTGATTATTATGATAGTAGTCTCCACAATTGATTATGAAGCATTGGGTGTATACAGTTTCTGGTTTTATTTGGGCATTATAGTTCTACTGATTGCAGTGCTTTTTATGCCCGAAATAAATGGAGCTCGAAGCTGGTTTGATTTTGGATTCTTCTCAATACAACCCGGTGAACTGGCCAAGATAGTCCTGATTATTTCTCTTGCCAAACACATTGATAAGATAGTTTCAAAAGACCCCGAGGGTATAAATAAACCCAAAAATATGATTATGCTGCTTATTCACGCCGGACTGCCGGTATCGCTTATATTAATCCAGCCTGACTTTGGAACCGCAATGGTTATTGTTGCAATCCTGGGCGCAATGGCATTTATGGCAAATATGAGCTTTAAGTATATAGGAACGGTAGCAATATTAGGAATTCTTAGTATAGGTGTGCTGAGATACTTTATTCTTAACGGGCACAATCTGTTCTTCAGTGAATACCAGGCTAAAAGGATAAGGGTCTTCTTTGACCCGACTCTTGACCCTCTTGGGAGTGGATATAATGTACTGCAGTCAAAGCTGGCTATAGGGTCCGGTCAGTTCTACGGCATGGGTCTTTTCAAGGGTACACAGACTCAGCTTGGAAATATACCGGCAAAGACTACCGACTTTATTTTCTCGGTAATTGGTGAGGAGCTAGGTTTTGTTATTTGTACCATAGTGGTATCACTTTTTGTATTACTTCTTCTGAGGCTTATCCATATTGCAAAGAATGCAAGTGACTTCTACGGAACGCTCATAGTAATTGGTGTAACTGCTATGATAGGGGTACACGTACTTGTCAACGTAGGCATGACTATTGGGTTGGTACCTGTAACAGGTATCCCGCTTCCTTTTATCAGCTATGGGGGAAGTTCATTTCTTACCAATATGATAGGAATAGGTTTGGTAATGGGTGTAGCAGGGAAAGCCAAGAAATAGACTATAGTGGTATAGGAGTCCGGATACAAGAAATTGGGGGATGACATATGAACATAGCTTTAGTGGCTCATGATAAGAAAAAGGAACAGATGGTGAGGTTCTGTATTGCCTATAGATATATTCTGAGTCAATATAATCTCTTTGCTACAGGAACAACAGGGAGATTGATTAGCGAGGCTGCAGGGCTGGATGTTCATTGTTTCCCGTCAGGTCCCCTTGGCGGTGACCAGCAGATTGGCTCCAAGATAGCGTATAACGAGATGGACCTGCTTATATTCTTCAGAGACCCACTGACGGCTATGCCGCATGAACCAGATGTTTCAGCACTGTTAAGATTGTGTGACGTACATGATATTCCTCTTGCCACCAACATGGCAACAGCGGAAGTTCTGATAAAGGGTCTGGAAAGAGGAGATTTTCAGTGGAGAGGTATAGTGAACCCCGAGGGCCAGGGAAAGCTATAGACGCGGGAACCATTCCCGCGTCTATTATCATATCTATATTTAATCTATCATATTCTGGAGTTTTGAGTATACATCATGAGGCGTCAGACCTGAGGCATCAATTACGGGAGCTTTTGTCCTCGTATCCCGCATACCCATAAAGTTTTTATCCTGCCCGGTAATTATAATGGCTCCATATTCATCGGGATTAAACCTCTCTGATTCTGCACCGTATCTGATATCTTCTACCTGAAATCCCCGGTCTAAAAGGTAATCCTTAACTGGTGTGAGATTAGGCTCAATAGCGATTTTCCTGCTCATATCTTTTCCTCCTCTTCAGGGTTCTTTCATTATCATTACCAATTCCGGCTGTGGTTATTCACACAAGTTTGTTCATGTGTCTTGGCGGCACCTAATAATCAGACACTGTAATAATTCCGGTTTACACAAAATATAAATGTATTAACCGGGGGGTGTGTACATGGAAGAAACCATGAGAAGAACGGTGCCGAGAAGAAGTGCGTCCAGCCACCAGCGCAAAAAGGGTAAAACTATTTATAATTACAGAATTCTAAGAAAGATTCTGCGCCAACTTATTATCAGCGGACTGATACTGCTTTGTATTCTGAGTGTAAAAAATCTGGATACGCCTTTTGCCAGGATGTTTGCAGAGAAAACCAGTTCCTTTCTAAATAGTAACCTTGATTATAATTGGGCATTTCAAAGCATGAACAATCTTGAAGGTCAGGTTATAGCCCTGGTAAAAAGTGTCTTTCCCTCGCTTCTAAAAGGAAGGACTGCTCCGGAGAACCCCGAAGTACAGGACGGGCAGAGTAGTAAGCCCTCAGAGACTCCTGCAGCCGGGGAGAATGGTGGGGGTGCTTCGGAAATACTAAAGCCGGTTGTAAGTAGTATAAACTCATCCTT
>JAWLGL010000202.1:0-3701 GCA_041685035.1 Clostridia bacterium | reverse complement strand
GTACAATGAGCATTCCCTTGACCAGGAAGTAATAAAAGAAGTAATTGGAAGCTATGACATATGCCAGTTCATCAGGCAAGACTCCAGGCATGATTTCTATTTAAACAAGAATATACCCATGATGCTGAGGACTTTAAAGAAAGACCAGGAACAATATCTGAAGGTACTTGAAGCCTTTAACTATATAAAAAGAAGCAGTATATTTGAAAAGCTGTTCAAGACCAAGCCTCAAAGAATAGAGGAGATGGAAATAAGGCAGTTTGAGAATAGTAATGGAAACGAGGGAGTGAAATGCTAGTCAACCCTTTAAAGTCGGTAAAACTTGAAAAGACCATTGGTATAACAGACAGCAGGGTAAACAGAATTGTTGGTGATTTACAGGGATATCTCATTAATTATCATTCCGACCTTTTAAGTGATGTAACCATCAATACAGAAAATAACAAAATGACTGAAAAAGTAATCAGGGAGAAGATATCCAGGGATTACTCACACGTCAACATTGACGTGAATGAGCTGGTCAAAAGAGTACTGGACAAGTTCTTCGGGTACAGCATCCTGCAGAAGCATCTTGAGGATATTACTGTTTCGGATATCAGGGTGAACGCATTTAACAACATCCAGATAAAAAGAAAGGGCAGATGGTATAACACAGGGCAGTCATTTACGGACGAGTACGAGTACTATAACTTCGTCAGGTACTGTGTACTCAAAAACGGAGGGAAGATTACTGAAGAAACCCCTTCTGTCCGTGTCAGTGACAGGGTTAACATGCTGCGTATAACGGCAAGCATTCCCCCTGTAAACGTAAGCCCTCCAAGCCTTGTCATAAGAATACACAGGCCAGAAGTGTTTTCAAGCCTGGATGACCTTTTTACCGGTGAATCGTTTATGATGGACCTTGAAATATATGATTTTCTCACAAAGGCAGTAACATCCGGGTGCAACATAGTTGCTGCCGGACCCTCTGCAAGCGGTAAGACTACTCTGCTCAGAGCATTAATTAACAGACTGCCTGAAGACCTGGCAATCACTATAAATGAAGAAAGTGCTGAGTTGTTCAGTAACCACCCCAACGTCATACAACGCCAAATCATAGACAGCAGGGAACAGGAAAAGAATATTGACCTTGAACAGCTCTCAAGAGAAGCTCTGCTTATGACCAATGATGTTATTGTGGTCGGGGAGATAAAGGGGCCTGAAACGCTGGTGCTTTTCGATGCCATGTCTACCGGTCATATATGTTATACAACCGTACATTCAAACAAGGCGGAACTGACATTGGATAGAATTGTACTGCTTATGAAGAAGAATCCTCTGGCACAACAGTATACTGACAAGTACCTGAGAGAGCTGCTTGCCGAATCAGTTGACCTGGTTGTTTACCTTAGGAAATTCAAGGTGGTTGAAATAGCGGAAGTCATATATGAGAAAAAGACAGGGATAATATCTTTCAATCCTCTATATAGATTCTCAGTAAAGGAATACATTGACGGAGAAATGAAGGGGATTTTCAGTACAGTAGGTGAACCCAGACAGAAGGTAAAAGATAAGTTTGTCCAGCATCAGAATGAGTTTGAAAGAATCTTTGGGGGTGGCATGGATGAGTAATATTATATATTATGTTTCACTCTCACTGCTTCTGATTTCAACAGGATTCATGTGCTATGTACTTGTCTACAGAGCCTTCAATCAGGAGTATTTTAAGAAGATAAAGGACAATATTGAAATTATCAACGAGAGATACCATGAAGACCTGATAAGGCGGAGGGAAAGGCAGAAGAAATTAAGACTCAGAAAGAACAAGGACGTAATGTTCAGGCTTAATATCCTGATTGACAGGACAGGACTAAGGAGCAGCAAGCTTTTCTGGTATCTTAACCCGCAGATACTGATACTTATGTGTATCTGCTCGTCATTCTTTATATATGTAATCTTTGAAGATTTGCTTAAGATGGTGTCGGTCGGTTTAATAATGGCCGTCCCGGGCTTCTTTCTTCCCACAGCTGTACTTGGATTTATAGCCCAGAGAAAAGAGGACAATATTGAAAGAATATTGGGGAATTTTCTTCTTCAGCTTAAAAACAGTACAAGGATACACAATGATATTATCGAAGCCTTCAGAACAGTAAAAGACGGCACGGTTGAACCTTTGCAGACACACATAAAGCAGTTTCTGGCAGAAATAAATTCCGGAGTAAGTGTTGATGAAGCCCTGAATAACTTTAAAGAGAAAATAAATATTGAGAGGTTCAAGCTCTTTTTAACCAATATACAGTACTGTTACACCTATGGCGGAAATTTCTCCGAACTATTGGACAATACACACAAACTGATTGCAGATATCCAGAGTGAAAAGAGAAAGAGAATCCAGGAAACCAGGTCTGCAAGAATAGTCTTATTTATACTTATGGCACTGGACCTTTATATTTACTTCAGCTTCATCAAGGCACAGCCTGAATATATGAACATCATGAGGTCTACAATTACCGGCCAGGCAATACTTTATGTAAATTTTCTAAGCATGTGGGGCTTGCTGTGGCTGGCATATGCAGTGAGAAAACTGGATTACTGAGGTATAGGTAATTGCAAAATGAAATTCTAAAAAATGTGGGTAAGTTATAGGGGATTAATCCTGCACCGCCCGGCAGATGTCATTGCGAGCGGTAAATAATACTGTTAAGTCTTACTTAGCACGGCAATCTCAAGACCCGTGAGGAATGCTGTTTTATAAAGGGTATTAAATAAGGAGGGGTTTTCGTGGATATATTAAGAGAACTATTTCCTACTGTTAATGTATATAATGTATTCCTTCTTGTACCTGTAGGCGTACTATGCTATGCCGTTATCAGAAGATTACATGCAAAAATGATGAAGCGGAGCTACGAAGCACGGAGTATAAACAGGCACTATACCTATAGTAAGGATATAAGCATATACACTGGCAAGAAATTTCCGCTCAGCGCAGAGTTCCTTAAAAGAACAGATGACATGCTCCGCAAGCAAGGAAATCCGCTTGGCTTAACCGTATCCAGCTATTACATAGTTAAATCATGTATGTTTATGTCCTTGTTTGCAGCCGGGATTTTTAATTATACCTCGTTCGTAATGGGCCTGATACTGGGTGTATTCGGATTCATCCTTATAGATATCTATATATGGCTGAATAAAAGGCTCAGGGACAGCCAGATAAACAATGACCTGTTGGATGTTGTTGAAACCCTGTACCTTCAGATGTCTGCCTATGTCTCCCTCAAAGAAGCGTTAAGGGGACTGCATGAGGTATGCAGGAACAAGGACTTTAAGAAGGCACTGATACGGCTGTCTGCAACCTATGAGCTTTCGGAGATGAATATAGAAAGAGCGGCAAACCAGCTTAAAGAATCATTTGACCTGATTGAGATTGATATGTTTGCAGCAGCATTAAAGCAGCAGATTATTATGGGTTCATCTCTTGAGGTTCTGAACAATCTCTCCCGAATCCTCAAGGAGAATTATCTGGACAAGCTTAACATTAAAACTAAAGTAAAGATTTTATACATAACCCTGGGAGTTACTCTGGTGCTGGTAAATATCATGGCACTTACCTTTTACCCAATATTTATCAATGTAGGCGAGACCATGAGAGATATATTCATGTAGATCTGAACCACCTCCACGGTGGTTTATATAAACAAAAAAGAAAGGGGCAGTAAATTATG